>NZ_JBRRCR010000008.1:0-84025 GCF_056759115.1 Stenotrophomonas sp. STEN087
TAATAGTTGCTTGATCAAACGTCTGCAAGATGGACAATCATCCTTCCTGCAGGCGCCTTCACAAGATACCTGCGCATACTTTCAAAGATCAGGGGAAGTGGCCTCAGCGCCGTTCCCGTGTGCTGCGAAGTTTCCTTCGTAGCGAGCCGCCCATTATGTCAGACTTTTTCAGCCTGTCAACACCTTCGTTCGATCATTTCGTTCGGCGGTGGTGGGCGCCCTGTTGTCGCTGAAGCCCCTTGGTGGCGACCCCTGCGACGGGGGAGGAGAAGTATGCCCCCATCCATAGGGTTTGTGAAGGGGGTGTGGCGATTTTTTTCAACGGATGTTGCATCCGTTCATCCATCGCGCGCGCGGGGGCATACCGCGAAGAGCAGAAGCAAAGGAAGGGCCGGCTGGCGCCGGCCCTTCCATATAGTGTCAGGCAGCGACCAGGCGCACGCGGGCGAAGGTGCGCTTGCCGACCTGCAGCAGGCCTTCGAAGCCCGGCTGCAGCACCTGCTGTCCGTCCTCGACCACTTCACCGTCCACCTTGACCGCGCGCTCCTTGAGCTTGCGGTTGGCTTCGGAGTTGCTCGGGGTCAGACCGGCAGCAGTCAGCAGTGCGGCAATACGCAGGCCTTCGGCCGGAATGGCCACGTCCTGCAGCGGCAGCTGGGTGATGTCGCCCTGCCCGGTCACCGCCGCTTCCCAGCCGGCAATGGCCTGATCGGCCGCCGCGGCGTCGTGGAAGCGGGTTGCCAGCTCACGTGCCAGGCGCAGCTTGACCACGCGCGGGTTGAGAGTGCCAGCGGCGACCTCTTCACGCAGCGACACCGCTTCGGCCTGGCCGATATCGAAGGACAGCAGCTCGATCCAGCGCCACATCAGGGTGTCGTCGACCTTCATGGTCTTGGTGACGATCTCGATGGCCGGTTCACTGATACCAATGTAGTTGCCCAGCGACTTGGACATCTTGTTGACCCCGTCCAGGCCTTCCAGCAGCGGCATGGTCAGCACCACCTGCGGCTTCTGGCCGTGGTGTTCCTGCAGGCCGCGGCCCATCAGCAGGTTGAACTTCTGGTCGGTACCGCCGAGCTCGACGTCCGCTTCCAGGGCCACCGAGTCGTAGCCCTGCACCAGCGGGTACAGGAACTCGTGGATGGCGATGGACTGCTGGGCGGCGTAGCGCTTGGCGAAATCATCGCGCTCGAGCATGCGGGCCACGGTGTGCTGGCTGGCCAGGCGGATCATGTCGGCCGCGCCCATCTTGCTGAACCACTCCGAGTTGAAGCGGACCTGGGTCTTGTCGCGGTCCAGCACCTTGAAGACCTGCTCTTCATAGGTACGGGCGTTGGCCAGCACGTCCTCGCGGCTGAGCGGCTTGCGGGTCAGGCTCTTGCCGGACGGGTCGCCGATCATGCCGGTGAAGTCACCGATCAGGAAAATGACCTGGTGGCCAAGGTCCTGGAACTGGCGCAGCTTGTTCAGCAGCACCGTATGGCCCAGGTGCAGGTCGGGCGCGGTGGGGTCGAAGCCAGCCTTGATCCGCAGCGGACGGCCTTCCTGCAGGCGCGCACGCAGATCCTCGATCTTGAGGATCTCGTCGGCACCACGGCCGATCAGGGCAAGGGCTTCTTCAATCGAGGACACGGTGACTACTCCCGGCTATGCCGTTTCTTGTGTGGGGTGTTAACGCCAAGTTAACCCATCCGGCTTCACAAAAGCCAATAGGCACAAGGGTTTGACGCGGTTTTCTCAGGTGTCTATGGTAACCGGCGATCAGGCCCGCGCTCCCGGGCCGCAGGAAAAAACCACTGATGCAAAATTCCGAACAAGGGCGCGCACGCAAGCAGCGCTTCAAGGAACGTCTCCACGTCCTGCACGACAACGCCCTGCACCGGAAGCTCAGGCAACACCTTCCCGCTGCTTTCAATGAACGCTGGACGCGCCGCCATTGGGTGCACGCCAGCCTGTTCGCGACCATCGGCGCCCTGGTGGCGACGATCGTGCCGGGTTTCTCGCACACCATCGATTCGCCCTACGCCGAAAGCCACACCAGCCTGGCCCTGCCCTTGCCGCCGCTGTCGCTGGCCCGCCAGCAGCAGACCCCGGGCGACAGCTGGCAGGTGCTGCGGGTGCAGCGCGGGCAGACCCTGAGCGACCTGTTCGACCAGGCCGGCATCCCCGCCACCACCCTGCACCGCGTGCTGGACCATCCGGGCGCGCGCGAATCGCTGACCAAGCTGCGCCCCGGCGCCGAGATCGCCTTCGACATGCCGCTCTCGGGCGACCTGCGCAGCATCCGCTTCGACCGCGATGGCGACAACCGGGTGGAACTGAGCCTGGCCGGCGATGACATCAAGGAAAAGGTGACCAAGCGCGAGACCTCCACGCGCACGGTGGTCACCAGCGGCGAGATCACCAGTTCGCTGTATGCCGCGGCCCGCCGGGCCGGGCTGTCGCCGTCGGCGATCGCGACGATGACCGACGACATCTTCAAGTACGACATCGACTTCTCCAAGGACCTGCAGCCGGGCGACCGCTTCAGCGTGGTGATGGACGAGACCTGGCGCGAAGGCGAGAAGGTCGATACCAGCAAGATCCTGGCGGCGACCTTCACCACCGGTGGCAAGACCTATTCGGGCTTCCGCTTCGAGCGCGGCGGCAAATCCGAGTACTACGACCTCAACGGCCGTTCGCTGAAGAAAAGCTTCATCCGCATGCCGATCCCGTTCGCGCGCCTGAGCTCGACCTTCGGCGCGCGCAAGCACCCGGTGCTGGGCAAGATGCGCATGCACAAGGGCGTGGACTACGCCGCGCGTACCGGTACGCCGATCATGGCCGCCGGCGATGCGCGCGTGCAGTTCGCCGGCGTGCAGCGCGGCTACGGCAACGTGGTCATCCTCGACCACGGCCGCGGCCACACCACCCTGTACGGGCACATGTCGCGCTTTGCGAACATCAAGACCGGCCAGCGCGTGGCGCAGGGCACGGTGATCGGCTATGTCGGCTCGACCGGCCTGGCCACCGGGCCGCACCTGCACTACGAATTCCGCGTGAACGGCGAGCACCGCAATCCGCTGACGGTGACCATGCCGCCGCCGGAACCGCTGAAGGGCGCCGAGCTGGTGGCCTTCCGTGCGCAGACCGCACCGGCCATGGCCCGCATCCAGGGCATGGAGAAGATGATCTACGCCAAGGCCAGCCCGGCCCCGAGCAGCCGCGAAGACGCCGCCCCGACCGAGGTGGCCAGCGCCAAGGCCAAGCCGGCCAACGGCCACAAGCGCGGCTGACCGGCCCTGCGTTGACGAAGAAGGACGCGGCAGCCCAAGCTTGCCGCGTCCTTTTTTTATGCCTGCCATGAACACGACCGCCGACGCCGATGCCCCGCTCTACCTTGGCCTGATGTCCGGCACCAGCGCCGACGGCATCGATGCCGCGCTGGTGCAGTTTCCCGCCAGCGGCGGCTGCCGCTTCGTGCGCGGCCTGACCGCCCGCTGGGAGCCGGTCCTGCGCGCGCGGCTGGTGGCGCTGGGCGAAGGCGGGCCGCTGGAGTCGCTGGAGGAGCTGGGCGAGCTGGATGCGCGCATCGCGATCAACTTCGCCGCAGCCGCCAACCAGCTGCTGGACGAGGCCGGCGTGGACCGCCGCCAGGTGCGGGCGATCGGTTCGCACGGGCAGACCGTGCGCCACCGGCCGCTGGCCGACCCGGCCTTCACCGTGCAGCTGGGCGATGGCAACCGCATTGCCGAGTTGACCGGGATCACCACCGTGGCGGACTTCCGCCGCCGCGATGTGGCGGCCGGCGGCCATGGCGCGCCGCTGATGCCGGCCTTCCACCTGGCGATGCTGGGCACGGCCGGCGAAGACCGCGCGGTGCTCAATCTGGGCGGCATCGGCAACCTGACCCTGATCCCGCGCGACGGCATGCCGCGCGGCTTCGACACCGGCCCGGCCAACGCGCTGATGGACGCCTGGTGCCAGCGCCATACCGGCCGCACCTTCGACGCCGATGGCGCCTATGCGGCCAGTGGTGCGGTGGACACGGCGCTGCTGGCAGGCTGGCGCGCGGACCCGTGGTTCGACCTGCCGCCGCCCAAGAGCACCGGCCGCGAACAGTTCCACCTGGCCTGGGCGGAGGCGCGCATGGGCGAAGGCGAGTACGCGGCCGCCGATGTGCAGGCCACCCTGCTGGAGCTGACCGCGGTGACCGTGGCCGATGCGCTGCGGGCCCAGCAACCGGAGACCCGCCGGGTGCTGGTCTGCGGCGGCGGCGTGCACAACCGGCAGCTGATGCGCCGGCTGGCCGGGCTGCTGCCGGGCGTGGCGGTGGAATCCAGCGCCGTGCATGGGCTGGACCCGGAGTACATGGAGGCGATGGGTTTTGCCTGGCTGGCCCAGCGGACGATGGACGGGCTGGCCGGCAACCTGCCGAGCGTGACCGGGGCATCGGGGCCGCGGATTCTCGGGGCGATCCATCTGGCGTGAGGTGGCGCCATCCACGCATGGCGTGGATCTACCAGGACGCGCGGTAGCGCCGGGCCATGCCCGGCGACGCGGTATCAGATCAATCGAACCCCTGCCCCGCCGGCATTGCCTGCAGGGCGGCGATCGCCGCTGACAGGGCGTCCACTTCGGGATCGCCGAAGCCGGAGCGGACCTCCAGCTCGCTGCTCAGCAAGCCCTGTTCAAGCAGCACCGAACAGGCCTGCTCGTGCGTCCAGCCGCGCGCCACGGCCACCCTTCGGATACGTTCAAACAGCAGCGGGTCCACGTCCCGCAGCACTACATCGGCCATGCTCACTCCCCCGTTCGCAAGGCACCGCCCCCTCGGCGCGTCTGCGGCGATCATCCCGCAGGTTGCGCAGTCAGACAATCAGGGGGCGGAGGCGCTGCGGTCGTGGATGCGCGGCCACAGCCAGGCCAGCAGCAGCAGGGTCGGCACCACGGTGACCGCGCTGAGCATGAAGAAGGTGCTGTAGGAGGTGGCCTCGACGATGTAGCCGGACACGCCGCCGACGAACTTGCCCGGCAGGTTGGCCAGCGACACCAGCAGGGCGTACTGGGTGGCGGTGAAGTTACGGTCGGTCAGCGAGGACATGAAGGCCACCAGCACGGTACCGGCGAAGCCCTGGAACAGGTTGTCGGCACTGAGCGCGGCGTAGAACGCCCACAGCTGGCCCGGGTTGTGCGCCATCAACAGGAAGGCGAGGTTGGACAGGGCCACGCCCAGCGCCGCCACCAGCAGCATGCGGCGGAAGCCGAAGGCGGCCACGGCGATGCCGCCGAGGAAGGCGCCGCCGATGCCCATCCAGACGCCGAACAGCTTGGAGACGGTGGCGATGTCGGCCTTGTTGAAGCCAGAATCCAGGTAGAACGGGCCGGCCATCACGCCGATGACCTGGTCGGGGAACTTGAACAGGCCGACGAAGGCCAGAAGGCCCAGCGCCAGGGCGATGCCGTTGCGGGTGAAGAAGCTGGTGATCGGCTGCACGAAGGCTTCGGCCACATCGATGCGGCGCTGCACGGCCTGCGCGGGCCGGTCCGGCTCACGGCACAGCAGGGTGGTGATGATCGGCAGCAGCATCAGCCCGGCCATGGCCAGGTAGGCGATGATCCAGCCTTCGAACTGGGCCAGGTAGAGCGCGCCGGCACCGGCGAGGATCAGGCCGATGCGATAGCCCAGGGTGTAGGTGGCGGCCAGCGCGGCCTGCGCGGTTTCCGGGGCGATTTCGATGCGGTAGGCATCGACCACCGAATCCTGGGTGGCGCCGGCGAAGGACGCCACCAGCACCCAGGCCACCAGCGGCCAGACGCCCTGTTCGGGGCGGACGAAGGCCAGCGCGACCAGGCCGATCAGCACGGCCACCTGTGACAGCAGCAGCCAGGAGCGGCGGCGCCCCATGAAGGCCAGCAGCGGGAAGGCATAGCGGTCCAGCAGCGGCGCCCAGACGAACTTCAGCAGGTAGAAGAAGCTGGCCAGGCTGATCAGGCCGATGCTGCCCAGGTCCAGGCCGACATCACGCAGGCGGGTGGACAGGGTCTGCGAGGCGATCAGCAGGAACGGCAGGCCGCTGCCGAAGCCCAGCAGGGCCATGGTCAGGGCCGAGGGCGTGCCGAAGGCGCGCTTGATCCCGGCCCAGCCCTTGTAGCTGGGCTTGGCAGCGGCTTCGCTCACAGGTCGTAGTCCACGGTGAACGGGGCGTGGTCGGAGAAGCGCTCGTCGCGGTAGATCGAGCAGCTGCGCAGGCGGTCACGCAGGCCGGGGGTGATGAACTGGTAATCGATGCGCCAACCGACGTTGTTGGCGCGGGCCGCGCCGCGGTTGCTCCACCAGGTGTAGTCCTCGCCGGTGGGGTGCAGCAGGCGGTAGGCATCGGCCCAGCCGCGGCCGGTGGCCACGTCGGTGGCCTGGCCGTGGTCGGCGCACAGGCCGTTGAGCCAGTCGCGCTCCTCGGGCAGGCAGCCGGAGTTCTTCTGGTTGGACTTCCAGTTCTTGATGTCCAGCGCCGAGCGGACGATGTTCCAGTCGCCGCACAGGACATAGTCGCGGCCGCTGCGCGCCCACTCTTCCAGGATCGGCCGCAGCCATTCCATCACTTCGAACTTGAAGCTCTGGCGCAAATCGCCCGAGCTGCCGGACGGAATATAGAAGGAGACCACGCTGAGATTGCCGAAGCGGGCCTCGATGTAGCGGCCTTCGTCATCGAACGGGGCCCAGCCCAGCGAGGTGATGACCTGGTCCGGCTCGCGCTTGCTGTAGATCGCCACGCCGCTGTAGCCCTTCTTGGTGATGGCGTCGCGGTAGAAGCAGTGGTGGCCGTCGGGGCGGAACATCGGATCGGTGAGCTGGTCCTCCTGCGCCTTGGTTTCCTGGATGCACAGAACGTCGGCGTCCTGGGCCCGGAACCAGTCGAGGAAGCCCTTGGTGGCGGCCGAGCGGATGCCATTGGCGTTGAAACTGATGATGCGCATGCGGATGAACCTACGGCGGGAAACCGGGCAAGCATACCGGTTGCCCGGCGGCCCGCGCAGCCCGCCGGATGGGCCCGGCAGGGCCTTCACACGGGGCCGGACGAGCGCGGAAAGCCCAGCTGGATTAGGATTTGTGCTCCAAATGAAGATGAATCGAGTTTTGATGAGCGACCACCGCCACCGTTTCCTGCAGCTGGCCCTGACCGCCGATGCCCTGCGCTTCGGCCAGTTCACCCTCAAGTCCGGCCGGCTGAGCCCCTATTTCTTCAACGCCGGCCGTTTCGACTCCGGCTCGCTGCTGTCCCAGCTGGGCGCCTGCTATTCGGACGCCATCGACGCCAGCGGCATCAAGTACGACGTGGTCTTCGGCCCGGCCTACAAGGGCATCCCGCTGGCCACCGCGATGGCCTGCGAGCTGGCCCAGCGTGGCCGCGACCTGCCGCTGTCGTTCAACCGCAAGGAAGTAAAGGACCACGGTGAGGGCGGCCAGCTGATCGGCGCCGACCTGACCGGCAAGCGCGTGCTGATCGTCGACGACGTGATCACCGCCGGCACCGCCATCCGCGAAGCCCTGGCCATCATCCGCGCTGCCGGCGGCATCCCGGCCGGCATCGTGGTGGCGCTGGACCGCCAGGAGATCGCCTCGGAAGCCGACCACCGCTCGGCGGCGCAGGCCGTGGCCGAGGAAGCCGGCATCCCGGTGATCGCCGTCGCAACTCTGGCCGATCTGCTTGATTTCGCCTCCGGAAACCCGGAACTTGTGGGCTACCGGCAGCCGCTGGAGGCCTATCGCGCCCAGTACGGCGTCCGTTCCGCACGCTGACCCAGGGGAAGGTCGCATGTTCCGAGTTCCTGCCATCGTTGCCGCCAGCCTGCTGCTGGCGCTGCCAGCCAGCCTGCTGGCCAAGCCGGATACGGCCGACAAGAAGCTGTACTGCTGGAACGAGGGCAACGAGCGGATCTGCAGCGATGCGTTGCCGGCCGATGCGGTCAACAATGCCCGTGAGGAGTTCAATGCCAACAGCGGCGTGCGCAATGCGCAGGTGCAGCGCGCGTTGACCGACGAGGAACGCGCCGCCGCGGCCACCGTGGCGGCGCAGGCCAAGCTGGACCTGATGGCGGCGCAGACCAAGCAGCGCACCGAGCACGCCATGTTGTCGACATATGGCAGCGAGGATGCACTGCGCAAGGTGTTCAACGAGCGCCAGGAGGTGCTCGACAACAATCTGAACACCGCCCGCTACAACGTCGCCAGCCTGCGCGATTCGCTGGTGACCCTGCTGGGGACCGCCGGTGATCGCGAGCTGGCCGGCGGCAAGGTGGCCGACAAGCAGGCCGAGGCGATCCGCCAGCGCCACGCCCAGCTGCAGGCGCAGCAGCGCCTGCAGGCCAGCTTCGAGCAGCAGCAGGTCACGCTGAAGGCCGAGATCGAGGCCAGCCTGCAACGCTACCGCGAGTTGAAGGGCATGGCCCCGGGCGGTTGAGGCCCCGGCAACAACGGAATTTATGCACTCTTTACGCGCCGGCCCCGTCCGGCGCGTAGTGCGTTTATGGGGGGCAGGACGACGATGGCGGCCTGAGGTGGAGGGGTTCCACCAGGACGCAATCCCATGTCCCCCTGGCTGTCGTTGTTCTGTGGCGTGCTGGTGCTGGTTGCCGCCGCCTATCTTCTTTATGTCGTGCTGCGGCCCGAGTCGTTCTGAGCGGAGCCTGCCATGATTGAGATGCTTGTGATTCTTGCCGCCAGCCTGCTGCTGGCCTGGCCGCTGGGCCTGTACCTGGCGCGCGTGATGCGTGGCACGCCGATGAAGGTCGACGTGCTGTTCCACTGGATCGAGAAACCGCTGTACCGGCTGTTCGGCGTGGATGCCGCGCGCTCGATGTCCTGGCGCGGCTACGTGCTGGCCATCGTGCTGAGCAATGTGGTGGTGGCAGTGCTGACCCAGGCGGTGTTCATGACCCAGGCCTGGCTGCCGTTGAACCCGGACCAGATCCCGAACATGCGCTGGGACACCGCGCTGCACACGATGATCTCGTTCCTGACCAACACCAACCAGCAGCACTATTCGGGCCAGGCGCAGCTGTCCTACCTCTCGCAGATGACCGGCATCACCGGCCTGCAGGTGGTGACGCCGATGATGGGCTTGGCGCTGGCGGTGGCCACGCTGCGGGCGCTGTTCGCGCGTGCACCCCAGACCTCGGCCGGTGACGACCGCCAGGTGCCGGTGGGCAACTACTACGTGGACGTGGTGCGCCTGTGCGTGCGCTTCCTGCTGCCGCTGTGCCTGGTCTGGACCCTGCTGCTGACCAGCCAGGGCGTGCCCTCGACGATGGCCGGCGGACCGCAGGCCACGCCGATCGACGCCAGCGCCGGCATGGCCCTGCAGAAGCTGCCGCTGGGCCCGGTGGCGGCGATGGTCGCGGCCAAGCAGCTGGGCGCCAACGGTGGCGGCTGGTACGGCCCGAACAGCAGTTTCCCGCTGGAGAACCCGACCCCGGTGTCGAACATGCTGGAGGTGGTGGGCATCCTGCTGATCCCGCTGGCGGTGATCTTCATGATCGGTGCGTTCACCGGGCGACGCCGCTTCGGCGTCCTGGTGTTCAGCTGCATGCTGGGCATGTCGCTGCTCTCGACAGGCGCGATGATGTGGAGCGAGGGCCACAGCGCCAGCGCGGCCACGCCGCTGCTGATGGAAGGCAAGGAAGTGCGCTTCGGCGCCGATGGCACCGCGCTGTGGGCGGCGGTGACCACCCAGGTGTCGAACGGCTCGGTGAACGGCATGCACGACTCGCTGGCGCCGCTGAGCGGTGGCATCGCGATGGTCAACATGCTGGTCAGCGCGATCTGGGGCGGCATCGGCTGCGGCCTGCAGCAGTTCATCGTCTACCTGCTGCTGGGCGTGTTCCTGGCCGGGCTGATGACCGGGCGTACGCCTGAGCTGTTCGGCCGCAAGCTGGAAACGCCGCAGGTGCGCCTGCTGGCCCTGCTGGTGCTGCTGCAGCCGATCACCCTGCTGCTGTTCACTGCGATCACGCTGGCCGTGCCCGGCCTGGCCGGCACCTCCAACCCCGGCTTCCACGGCATCAGCCAGGTGTTCTACGAGTACGTCTCGGCCTATGCCAACAACGGCTCGGGCTTCGAGGGTCTGGGCGATGCCACCGTGTGGTGGAACCTGAGCTGTTCGCTGGTGCTGCTGCTGGGCCGCTTCCCGCTGCTGATCATTCCGCTGGTGGTGGCCGCACAGCTGGCTGCCAAGCGCCAGGCGCCGGAATCGGCCGGCAGCCTGCAGATCGAAACCCCGACCTTCGCCCTGACCCTGGTCTCGGTGATCGTCATCCTGACCGTGCTGCAGTTCATGCCGGCCCTGGTCCTCGGCCCCGTCGCCGACCACCTGAGCATGGGACTGCACTAAGGACACCCTGATGAGTACCCACGCAAGTTCTTCCCGCAGTTCCCTTGCCCCGCGCCCTGCCCTGCTCGATGGCGCCGGCCTGCGCCGTGCGCTGGTCGAGGCGGTGCGCAAGCTCTCGCCGATGCACCTGGTGCGCAGCCCGGTGATGGCGGTGGTGATGGCCGGCACGATCGTCGCCGCCATCGTCACCCTGACCGGCAACGCGCCGCTGGGCTTCGGCCTGGCGGTGACCGCGATCCTGCTGGTGACCGTGTTGTTCGGCAACTTCGCCGAGGCGGTGGCCGAAGCCCGCGGCCGCGGCCAGGCCGCCTCGCTGCGCCGTGCCCGCCAGGACCTGGTGGCTCGCCGGCTGGCCGCCCCGCAGCCGGGTGCGGCCGAAACCCAGGTGGCCGCGGCCGAGCTGCGCCCGGGCGACCATGTAATCGTCAGTGCCGGCGAGCTGGTACCGGCTGATGGCGAGATCGTGCAGGGCCTGGCCACCATCAACGAAGCGGCGGTGACCGGTGAATCGGCGCCGGTGCTGCGCGAGGCCGGCACCGACCGCTCCGGCGTGATCGGCGGCACCAAGGTGCTGTCCGACCAGATCATCGTGCGGGTGACTGCCGAGCCGGGCCACAGCTTCCTGGACCGGATGATCGCGCTGGTGGAAGGTGCCAACCGGCAGAAGACCCCCAACGAGATCGCGTTGACCCTGCTGCTGGCGGCGATGACGCTGACCTTCCTGGTGGTGGTGGCGACCCTGCCGGCGATCGGCGCCTACGTCGGCGTCAAGGTCGATCCGCTGCTGCTGATCGCGCTGCTGGTGTGCCTGATCCCGACCACCATCGGCGGCCTGCTGCCGGCGATCGGTATTGCCGGCATGAACCGTGCGCTGGCCGCCAACGTGCTGGCCAAGTCGGGCAAGGCAGTGGAAGTGGCCGGCGACGTCGACGTGCTGCTGCTGGACAAGACCGGCACCATCACCTACGGCGACCGCCAGGCCAGCCACTTCCATCCGTTGGCCGGCATCGATGCCAGCCAGCTGCGTGAAGCGGCGCTGCTGTCCTCGCTGGCCGACCCGACCCCGGAAGGCAAATCCATCGTGCGCCTGGCGCGCGAGCAGGGCTGCAGCACCGCCGAACCGGAGCAGGCCGAGTACCTGGCCTTCAGTGCACAGACCCGCATGTCCGGCGTCGATCTTGCCCAACCTGATAATGAGCCCGGCCGGCAGATCCGCAAGGGCGCGCTGGATGCGATCCGCAACCATGTGCAGGGCCTGGGCGGCACGGTGCCGGCCGAGCTGGCCGGGCGTGTCGAACAGGTCGCGCGCAACGGTGCCACCCCGCTGGTGGTGGCCGAGGGCCGCCATGTACTGGGCGTGATCGAGCTGTCCGACGTGGTCAAGCACGGCATGCGCGAGAAGTTCGCGCAGCTGCGGGCGATGGGCATCCGCACGGTGATGATCACCGGCGACAACCCGCTGACCGCTGCCGCGATTGCCGCCGAAGCCGGCGTCGACGACTACATCGCCGAGGCACGCCCGGAAGACAAGCTGGCGCGCATCCGCCAGGAACAGGCCGGTGGCCGCCTGGTGGCGATGGTCGGCGATGGCACCAACGATGCGCCGGCGCTGGCCCAGGCGGACATCGGCCTGGCGATGAACTCCGGCACGCAGGCGGCGAAGGAGGCCGGCAACATGGTCGACCTGGATTCGGATCCGGCCAAGCTGCTGGCGGTGGTGGAAGTGGGCAAGCAGCAGCTGATCACCCGCGGCGCGCTGACCACCTTCTCGCTGGCCAACGACGTGTCCAAGTACTTCGCGATCCTGCCGGCGCTGTTTGCCGCTGCGGTCCCGGCCATGGCCGCGTTGAACGTGATGCAGCTGTCGAGCCCGCGCAACGCGGTGCTGGCGGCGCTGATCTTCAACGCCCTGGTGATTCCCGCCCTGATCCCGCTCGCCCTGCGTGGCGTGCGCTTCCGCCCGGCCACGGCAACCGCGCTGCTGCGCCGGAACATGCTGGTGTACGGCCTCGGCGGCGTCCTGCTGCCGTTCGCGGCGATCAAGCTGATCGACCTCCTCCTTGTCCTGGTATTCGGCGCATGAACCGTTCTGTCTCCACTTCCTCCTTCCTGCCGCGCGAGGACACGGCCGAAGCCCGCGTGGCGCGCCTGCAGGACGATGCCAGCTGGCGCCCGGCGATCGGCCTGGGCCTGGCCACCCTGCTGCTGGCCGGTGCGGTCTACGCCGGCATCGCCACCGGTTTTGCCGGCCTGAGCTACCCGACCCAGGCCGAAGGCAGCCTGCTGCGCGATGGCAGTGGCCAGGTGCGCGGCTCGGCGTGGCTGGCGCAGCCGTTCAACGGCGATGGCTACTTCCAGGCGCGGCCGTCGGCGGCCAACTATGACCCGATGGCGGCGGCCGGTTCCAACCTGGCCCGCAGCAACCCGGCGCTGGCCGAGCGCGTGTCCGCCAGCACCGCGGCGGTGGCCGCGCGCGAAAGCGTGAGCCCGGCGCAGGTGCCGGCCGATCTGGTCACCCAGTCCGGCGGCGGCCTGGACCCGCAGCTGTCACCGGCTGCCGCGCAGGTACAGGTGGCCCGCGTGGCGCGTGCGCGCGGCCTGCCGGTGGAACGCGTGCAGGCGCTGCTGCAGGCGCATACCGAAGGCCGCCAGTGGGGCGTGTTCGGGCAGCCGCGGGTGAACGTGGTGACCTTGAACTTCGACCTGGACCAGGCGGCGAAGGCACCGTGATGCCGGCCTGCACCGGCGGCGCGCACAATGGCGGCCATGACAGCAGCGGCGATGAATGATGCGCGTACCCGCCAGGCCGATGCCCTGGTGGAAGGCCTGCAGCGCGAGGCCGGCGGCAAGCTGACCGTGTTCCTCGGCGCGGCGCCGGGCGTGGGCAAGACCTACACCATGCTGACCCGCGCGCAGGAACAGCTGCGCCGTGGCGTGGACCTGGTGGTGGGGCTGGTCGAGACGCACGGCCGCGTGGATACCCAGGCCCTGCTGGAAGGCCTGCCGCAGCTGCCGCTGAAGGATGTGGCCTACCACGGCCACGCGCTGCTGGAGATGGACCTGGACGCGGTTCTGGAGCGCCATCCCGCGCTGGTGCTGGTGGACGAACTGGCCCATCGCAACGCACCCGGCAGCCGCCACGAACGGCGCTGGCAGGACGTGATGGAGCTGCTGGACGCCGGCATCGACGTCTGGACCACGGTCAACATCCAGCACCTGGAAAGCCTCAACGACGTGGTGATGCGCATCACCGGCGTGCGGGTGAGCGAGACCGTGCCCGACGGCGTGCTCGACCGCCTGCACGACATCGTGCTGGTGGACCTGCCGCCACGCGAGCTGATCGCGCGCCTGCAGCAGGGCAAGGTGTACGTGCCCGAGCAGGCCGCGCAGGCACTGCAGGCGTTCTTCTCGCCGGCCAACCTGACCGCGCTGCGCGAGCTGGCGATGCAGGAAGCGGCCGACCGGGTCGACAGCAGCCTGCGCGAGACCCGCGCCGCCCGCGGCGAAGGCAACCTTCCGCTGCGCCGCGGCGTGCTGGTGGCCATCGATGGCGGTGGCCAGAGCGAATACCTGGTGCGGGTGGCGCGGCGCATCGCCGAACGCCGTGATGCACCGTGGACGGTGGTGACCGTGCAGGGCCGGCGCCAGGACGAGGCCACACGGCGCGAGATCGACGCGGCCTTCGCGCTGGCCCGGCGGCTGGGCGGCGATGCCGAACTGCTGCATGGCTCGAGCATCGCCGATGCCCTGCTCGACCATGCCGCGCACAACGGTGTGTCGACCCTGGTGCTGGGCCGCACCCGCGAGCGGCCGCTGGCGCGGATGTTCAACCGCACGCTGACCCAGCAGCTGATCCAGCGCGGCGCGCACTACGAGATCACCATCATCAGCACGCCGCAGGCACGCGCACGCGCGCGCCGCGAAGGCCTGCTGCCACCGATGCGCGGGATCAGCCACGAGCCGCTGCAGGCGCTGGTCGCCACGGCGCTGGCCTGCGCGGTGGCGTGGCTGGGCGAACGCTGGGTGGGCATGGCCGACCTGTCGATGGTGTTCATCGTGGCGGTGGTGCTGGTGGCGGCACGCACCCGCGCCAGTGTGGCGGTAATGGCGGCCATCCTGTGCTTCCTGGCCTACAACTTCCTGTTCATCGCGCCGCGCTTCACCTTCGCCATCGGTGCACGGCAGGGCGTGATCACCGTGTTCCTGTTCCTCGCGGCGGCGCTCGTGGCCGGGCGCCTGGCCTCGCGCCTGCGCATGCAGGTGATTGCCCTGCGCGCGGCCAACCGCCATGCGCGTGCGCGCCAGCAGCTGGGCCGGCAGCTGGCCAGCGCGGCCGGCAACGGCGAGGTCGCGCAGGCCGGCAGGCAGGCGCTGGAACAGGCGATGGACGTGCCGGCGTGGCTGCGGATCGGCGCAGACACCGCCACCGGCGGCCGCGCCCAGCCCGGCGATACCGACCTGGCCGCCGCCGACTGGGCCCTGCGCCACGGCCAGCCCAGCGGCCGCTTCACCGACACGCTGGCCGGCGCGCAGTGGTGGTTCCTGCCGCTACTGGATGGCGAGGACCGCGCCGTGGGCGTGGCCGGCCTGTACCTGCCCGGTGCGCAGGCGCGCCTGCTGCCCGAGCAGCGCCAGCTGGCCGAAGCGATGGTCGATGACATCGCCCAGGCCGCACTGCGCACGCGGCTGGTGGCCGAGCTGGAGCAGGCGCATGTGAGCAACGAGACCGAGCGACTGCGCTCGGCCCTGCTGTCTTCGGTATCGCACGACCTGCGTTCGCCGCTGGCGGCGATGATCGGTTCGGCCGACAGCCTGGCCAGCTACGGCAGCGCGATGGACGTGGCCGACCGGCGTGCGCTGCTGGACACCATCCTGGTCGAAGGCGAGCGTCTGGACCGCTACATCCAGAACCTGCTGGACATGACCCGGCTCGGCCACGAAGGGCTGACCATCAACCGCGACTGGATCGGCGTGGACGAGCTGATCGGCTCGGCCGCGCGGCGCCTGCAGCGCTACCAGCCCAAGGTGCGGCTGGAACTGGATATTCCGTCCACGCTGGCGCCGATCTGGGTGCACCCGGCGCTGGTGGAACAGGCAGTGTTCAACGTGATGGAGAACGCCGCCAAATTCTCGCCGCCCGATGCACCGGTGCAGGTGCAGGCACGCGAACGGGACGGGCAGCTGCGCATCGACGTGATCGATGCCGGCCCCGGCATTCCCGATGACGAGCGCGCGCGCATCTTCGACATGTTCTACAGCGTCGAGCGCGGCGACCGCGGCCGCCACGGCACCGGCCTGGGCCTGACCATCTGCCAGGGCATGATCGGCGCCCACGGCGGCAGCGTGCAGGCACTGCCCGGACGCGACGGTCGCGGTACCCTGATCCGCATCACCCTGCCCCTGCTCAAGCCAGCCGCCCACGATGAGCCCGACCCCGACTGATGCCAGCGTGCCGGCCGCGCGCGTGCTGGTGATCGACGATGAAACCCAGATCCGCCGGTTCCTGGACATCAGCCTGCGCGCGCAGGGCTACCAGGTGCGCCAGGCCGCCACCGGAGAGGAAGGCCTGGAAATGGCCGCCAGCGAGGACATGGACCTGGTGATCCTGGATATCGGCCTGCCGGACATGGAAGGCCACGAGGTGCTGGCGCAGCTGCGGCAATGGAGCCAGGTGCCGGTGATCATGCTGACCGTGCGCGCGGGTGAAGCGGAGAAGGTGCGGGCGCTGGATACCGGCGCCAATGACTACGTGACCAAGCCGTTCGGCACGCAGGAGCTGATGGCCCGGGTGCGGGCCCTGCTGCGCACCCGCAGCGTGCCGAGCGACGGCACCCCGCCGGTGTTCGATGATGGCCACCTGCACGTGGACCTGGTGCGCCGCGAAGTGGCGATCGATGGCGAGCCGGTGGCCCTGACCCGCAAGGAGTACGCGCTGCTGTCGCTGCTGCTGCGCAATGCCGGGCGGGTGGTGACCCAGCCGCAGATCCTGCAGGAGATCTGGGGGCCGACGCACCAGCACGACACCCACTACCTGCGCATCCTGGTCGGCAAGCTGCGGCACAAGCTGGGCGATTCGGCGCTGGATTCGCGCTATCTGTTCACCGAACCGGGCGTGGGGTTGCGGTTCAAGGGGTAGATCCACGCCATGCGTGGATGCCGTCATTCTTGAACCTGGGGTCAGAGCCCGTTGCGCGGCAACGGGATCCGACCCCGTGGCCCCCACCCGGCGGGCCCCCCCCAAGCCGGACGCCGGGGGCGGGGCCCCCCCCCCCCCCCGGCGCCACCCCCCGCCCGCCCCCCCCCAGCGCGGCCGGGGGGGCCGGCCCACCCCCGCCCCCACCACGACCGATCAGAAGCCCAGCGCGGTGTCGCCCAGCAGGCCCTGCAGCTGGCTGCGGAACAGCGCCTGGATGCGCTGCAGTGCAGCCTCGTCGTTGCCTTCGAAACGCAGCACCAGCACCGGGGTGGTGTTGGAGGCACGCACCAGGCCCCAGCCGTCGGGATAGTCCACGCGCAGGCCATCGATGGTCGACAGGCGACCGCCGGCATACGGGTTGTCCTCGGACTGCGCCGCGGCCACCAGCATCGCCACCAGCGCATGCGGCGTCCCGGACGCCACCGGCACCTTCAGTTCCGGCGTGGACACCATGTCCGGCAGCTCCTCCAGCACCTCGTGCGGGGTCTCTTCGCGCTGAGCGAGGATTTCCAGCAGGCGGGCGGCGGCGTACAGGCCGTCATCGAAACCAAACCAGCGTTCCTTGAAGAAGAAGTGGCCGCTCATCTCGCCAGCCAGTTCGGCATCGGTCTCGCGCATCTTCGCCTTCATCAGCGAATGGCCGGTCTTCCACATCAGCGGGCTGCCACCGTTGCGCAGCACGTGGTCGGAGAGCTTGCCGGTGCACTTCACGTCGTAGATCACCATCGCGCCGGGGTTGCGCATCAGCACGTCGGCAGCGAACAGCATCAGCAGCCGGTCGGCATAGATGATCCTGCCCTCGCCGGTGACCACGCCCAGGCGGTCGCCATCGCCATCGAAGGCCACGCCAAGGTCGGCGCCGAAGCGCTTGACCGTCTGCACCAGGTCCTCGAGGTTGGCCGGTTCGCTGGGATCGGGGTGATGGTTGGGGAAGGTGCCGTCGACATCGCAGTACAGCGGGATGACCTCGGCGCCGATGGCTTCTAGCAGCTGCGGCGCGAACGCACCGGCCACGCCGTTGCCGGCGTCGGCCACCACCTTCAGCGGACGGTCCAGCTGCACGTCGTCGGCAATGCGCTGGATGTAGTCGGCGGCGACCTCGCGCTGCTGGTAGTCGCCCGGCTCGGCGGCCTGGGCCAGGCGGCCTTCGCTGATGCGCTGGTACAGATCGGTGATCGCATCGCCGGACAGCGTTTCGCCGCCGATGACCACCTTGAAGCCGTTGTATTCGGGCGGGTTGTGGCTGCCGGTCACCGCCACGCAGGTGCCGGTGCGCAGGTGGAAGGCAGCGAAATAGACCAGCGGCGTCGGCGCCAGGCCGATGTCGATGACCGAACAGCCGGCGCGGCGCAGGCCTTCGGCCAGGCTGGCCGACAGCTCCGGGCCGGACAGGCGGCCATCGCGGCCGATCACCACCTCGCGCAGCCCCTGTTCGAGGGCGACGGTGCCGATGGCCTGGCCGATCAGCGCGGCGTTGCGCGCGTTCAACTCGGTGCCCACCACGCCACGGATGTCGTAGGCGCGGAAGATGTCGGCCGGCAGGTCCACCGGCGGCGGCGACGGAACCGCGGGCGGCCCGCCGGCGGTGGCGGCGGCCGCATCGCTGGCCGGCGCCACCGGCGCGACCATCTGCAGGCTTTCGCGCAGGGTCGGGCCCTGGTCGGCCTCGACCGTGGCGCCCCGACGGATCGGCATCGGCAGCGACTTCGGCAGGCGGCCACGTCCCACCACCAGCAGCACGGCGATGAAGGCCAGCAGCAGCGCCACGATGGCACTGGGCAGGGCGCCCAGGCCCAGCGGGCCCGGTTCGATGTTCGGTACGCTGGCGGTCAGCCGCAGCGGGGTGCCCTTGATCGGCCGCGCCATCGCTTCGGCACTGTCGGCCAGGCGGGCGTCACCGTGCGCGACGATGTCGTGCGCGCCTTGGCGCAGGGACAGGAAGCCACTGGACGGCGCGCGCACCTGGTCCAGCGGGCCGGTCAGGCGCAGCAGCGGTTGCCGCACATAGACGACGGCGGGACCCAGCGCGCCCAGCTGCACCGGCGCCGCCAGGCCGAGGCGGTTGCCCCCGCCATCGCGGACCACGCGCAGCCCCGGCTTGCCGTCGGCCAGCACCGATTCCAGCAGCGCCAGGCGGGCGTAACCGAAGGTCGCGCCATCGGCGTAGGCATCGGCCAGTCCGGCAGTCAGCACGTCCACCTGCTCGACCCCGGACCAGCTCTCACGCAGGGCCTGCGCGGCCCCGGCGGCGTCGCCGGCCTGCAGCGACTGCTGCACGCGATCGCCCTTGAGGTGCTGCTGCAGCTGCTGCAGCTGGCCGGTTGCGGCCTGCTGCACGCCCTGCACCGCCTCGTCGCGGGCCTGCGCCAGGGTGTCCCCGTTGGCCTGCTGCCGCCACTGCTGCACGGCGCTCCAGCCGAACCAGCCGGCCAGCAACAACAGCGCCACACCCAGCAACGGCGCATTGCGCCCCATTGACTGCTTCTGCCGTCCTTCCCCGCTGCCGCTCATCAGTCTCCCCCGTCAACGCACCCCGGTATGGCCGAATCCACCCGTTCCCCGCACGCTGTCGGTGAAAGTATCCACCACCTGCAGGCTGACACGGGCGATCGGTACGACAACCAGCTGGGCGATACGGTCGCCCGGCTCGATGGTGAAGGCTTCGCGGCCGCGATTCCAGACGCTGATCAGCAGCGGGCCCTGGTAATCGGCGTCGATCAGGCCGGTGCCGTTGCCCAGCACGATGCCATGGCGGTGGCCCAGGCCCGAGCGCGGCAGGATCACCGCGCACAGGTTCGGGTCGCCGATGTGGATGGCCAGGCCGCTGGGAACCAGCGCGGTATCGCCCGGCTGCAGGGTCAGCGCCGTTTCCAGCGCCGCGCGCAGGTCCATGCCCGCGCTGGCTTCGGTGGCATAGGCCGGCAGCGGCCAGCTGTCGCCGAAGCGCGGGTCGAGCAGCTTCACCTGCAATGCCTGCAGAGGGGCCACCGGAGTGGATGTTGCCTGGGTCATGCCTGAAGCCTCCGCGCGATCAGCGCCAGCAGTTGTTCGGCCAGCTCGCGCTTGGAAGTAGCCGGGAATACCTGTTCGCCGTCCTGCCAGAAGGCGGTGGCGGCATTGTTGTCGCTCTCGAAACCGCCGCCGCTGATGCCCACCTGGTTGGCGATCACCAGGTCCAGGCGCTTGTCGATCAGCTTGCCACGCGCGTATTTCTCCACGTCGTGGGTTTCGGCGGCGAAGCCGACCACCAGCTTCAGCGACTGGGTCTGTGCGGCGACCTCGGCCAGGATGTCCGGCGTGCGCACCAGCTCGATCACCAGCGACTGGCTGTCGGCGGTCTTCTTCAGCTTCTGCGCGGCCACCTGGCGAGGGGTGTAGTCGGACACGGCGGCGGCGCCGATATAGATGTCGGCCGGCAGCGCCTTCAGCACGGCATCGCGCATCTGCGCGGCCGAACGTACGTCCACGCGGTGCACGCCGGGCGGCGTCGGCAGCTGCACCGGGCCACTGACCAGCACCACCTCGGCGCCGAGGGCGGCGGCGGCACCGGCCAGGGCGAAGCCCATCTTGCCGCTGCTGCGGTTGCCGACGTAGCGCACCGGGTCGATGTCTTCATAGGTCGGGCCGGCGCTGATCAGCACGCGCAGGCCCTGCAGCGCGCGGGTTTCCGGCGCGGCGGCGGCAGCCGGAACGCGGCCGCCCAGGCCGGCCAGCGCGGCGACGATGTCGCCCGGCTCGGCCAGCCGGCCGGGACCGGATTCGCCCTCGGCCAGCGGCCCGTCGACCGGGCCGATGACCTGCGCGCCACGCTGGCGCAGCAGGCTGATGTTGGCCTGGGTGGCCGGGTGCAGCCACATGCGGTGGTTCATCGCCGGGCACACGGTAAGCGGCGCGGTGCTGGCCAGGCACAGGGTGCTGACCAGGTCATCGGCGTGGCCCTGGGCCAGGCGTGCCAGCAGATCGGCGGTGCCCGGCGCGACCACGATGCGGTCGGCCCAGCGCGCCAGTTCGATGTGGCCCATGGCCTGTTCGGCGGCGCTGTCCCACAGGGTCGTGCGGGTGGGCTGGCCGGACAGGGCCTGGAAGCTGAGGGGGGTGACGAACTGCTGGGCTCCGGCGGTCATCGCCACCTGGACCAGCGCACCGGCATCACGCAGGCGGCGGACCAGTTCCAGTGCCTTGTAGGCCGCGATCCCGCCGCCGACGCACAACAGCAGTTTCTGGCCTTCCAGCGCGCGGGCCGGCGCGGGGAGGGCGTTGGGAGAATCAGCCACCTGGAAATCCTGTGCAAACGAGGGCGCTAGCTTACCCGATGGCCGGTAACGTCCCGGTACACAGCGCACATAGCGCGCAGCTATCAGCAGATGGAACTCCGGCTACATCGTTTTCCGGGTTGCCCCCCCTTCGATTCGGAACTTTCCTATACCTCAGCCGGCCGCCGCTTCCTCAGAATCACGGTTGGCCCCCTCGGGTGCGCCATCTGGTTTTCCGAGGAGTGCACCGTGCATCCGCGCATCATCATCGCCGACGACCATCCGGTCGTACTGCACGGCATCCGCATCGTGCTCGAACGCCACCAGATGTGCGTCACCGGCGCGGCTGCCGATGGCGCCGGGTTGCTCGACCTGGTCGCCCAGCAGCCCTGCCACGCGGTCCTGACCGACCTTTCCATGCCCGGCACCGGGCCCGACGGCCCCGAGCTGCTGGAGGCGTTGCGCCAGCAGCACCCCGCGTTGCCGGTGGTGGTGCTGACCGGCGCGCGCCACCCGGGGCTGCTGGATGGGCTGCTGCGCGATGGCGTGCAGGGGCTGGTGGACAAGAGCGCTGACTTCGCCGAACTGCCCCAGGCCCTGCGCGCAGTGATGGCCGGCAAGGTGTTCATCTCCCACAAGCTGCGGCGCCTGCTGCAGTCGCGCGATCTGCTGTTCCCGAGACCGCAGGCGACGCTTTCGGCCCGGGAACAGCAGGTCGTGCAGCTGCTGGGCGAGGGCCTGAACGTCAATGCCATCGCCGAGCACGTCGGCCGCAGCGCCAAGACCATCAGCCGGCAGAAGGCCGAGGCCATGCGCAAGCTGGGCCTGGACAACAACCAGGAGTTGTACGACTACCTGCAGGCCCGGCGCGGCTGAGGGATCGGGACTCAACGGGCCGAGGCAGCGCACCCAGGAGCGGCAAGGGCAAGGTCTGCCAGGGGCACCTCCGACCTTACCCGCCAGGGAACCCGCTCTTCACCGCCGTTGCGGTACGCGACGCCCACCAATACGCGGCCGTCCGGGCTGACCAGGGAGCCCTCCCAGCGGGTATCTGCAGGAAGCTCCACGGAGAGTGCCCGCAGCCAGTCCTGCAGACGACACACGCCATTGCTGCGCGTCCAGATCAGTGCCTGGCTCGAAAACGGTTCGGTTCCCAGCAGGATTCCGCCCTGCAGATCCATCCACACGATCGACATTGGCTCGGCGCGATTGATCCCTGCGGCCTGAAGCGACTGCTCCAAAGCGATCTCACCGATCTGGAGCGTGTCATCCGGCACGGGAGCAAGCGAGGAAGGATCGATTTCATCGTTTCGCCACCGTAGCCGCATGGGCACCGCAGGATCGCCGGGTTCAGGCCCGTCGACAGAGAAAATGCCATGAACAACAGCCGGATCCACGTCGTAATGGGTAGGCCGCGTACCGTCGGCTCCTTCAGGCGCCGGAAGAATGCGAAACCCTTCCGCCTCGCTCCACAGGAACGGGCGCTCGTCATCCGGTGAGTGGTAGAGGTACTCCGCGCCCCCGACGACCGTCCCATCAGCGTTCATCGCCAAGCCTTGGTGGGATTGACCGATCGGGGTAACCGCAACCAGTGCGCCATCAGGCAGCCAGCGGTGAGCCTGCATCGCGGTCGAGATCCGAGTCTCCACCAGGATGATCTGACCGTCCCTGCTGATTGCCCAGGCCGAACTGTCTTCCGCTTCGTTCCGCGGTGCCAGCCAACGGTCGCCTTCCTGGCTGGACCATCGGAATGCCTGCGAGAAGCAGCATCCGCGGCGGCCAGTCCCCGCCAGTACGGCGCCATCGAAGCTTGCCGCCATGATGGCAACGTCGCCGCTGGCCAACGAGGGCAGTTCCTCGTACGTTGCAGCAGCGCCGCCTGCCCCGGCCGGGCAAGGCAGCATCGAGATTGAAAGGATGAGGGTCAGGGAAAGTCGCTTCATCAGGCCTCCTGGGCACACCAGTGAAGTCTAGGAACGGCGGCCGGTGGATCCATGAAATTTGTTGCAGATCGGCCTGTCAGGCATCGACTGACCCCTCTCATCCCGGTTTCCTGATTCCGCTGGTGGGGCCAAGCGTCCAAGCTTGAGGCCATGCCCATCCACGACTGGCCACCCGAGGAACGTCCCCGCGAGAAACTGCTGACGCGCGGGCCCACCGCCCTGTCCGATGCCGAACTGCTGGCCCTGTTCCTGGGCTCCGGCTTCGGCGGCCGCGATGCGGTGCAGACCGCGCGCGACCTGCTCGGCAGCCACGGTCCGCTGCGGGTGCTGCTGGACCGCCCCGCCGCCAAGCTGGCCCGCCTGCCCGGGTTGGGGCCGGCACGCAGCTGCACGCTGGTGGCCGGCCTGGAGCTGGCCCACCGCTATCTGGCTGCCGAACTGACCCACGGCGAGAGCGTGGGCGACAACCCGCTGGCGGTCGGCCGCTACCTGCAGCACCGTCTGCGCGGCCAGGCGCGCGAACTGTTCCTGGTGCTGTTCCTGGACAACCGGCACCGCCTGATCGCCTGCGAGGAGCTGTTCGCCGGCACCATCAATACCGCCCCGGTCTACCCCCGCGAGGTGGTGCGGCGGGCCCTGCTGCACAACGCTGCGGCGGTGATCCTCAGCCACAACCATCCCTCGGGCGATCCCGAGCCGTCCGGGGCCGATGCGCGGATCACCGAGGAACTGCAGCAGGCCCTGGCGCTGCTCGACATCCGCCTGCTGGACCACTTCGTCATTGGCGAGGGGCGGCCGGTTTCATTTGCTGAACGCGGCCTGCTGCCGCAGCACCAGCCGCGGCTGTTCGGCTGAGCCCGCTGGCCCCACACGCGCGGCCGCCGGCGGTCGCGCGTCTTCACATGGGCAGGCCCCGGTCAGCGTACGCGCCGGCATCTGCGCTAAAATGGGCGATTCCGCCGCTCATTCTCACAGCAGGCCTCGTGAAAAATCTCCTCCGCGCCCTGATCAGCCAAGGCATCGAAGCCTTGCGCGCCAATGGCACCCTGCCCGCCGACTCCCTGCCGCCGGACTTCGTGGTCGAGCGCCCGAAGACCCGCGACCACGGCGACTTCGCCACCAATGCCGCCATGCTGCTGGCCAAGGCCGCGCGCAGCAACCCGCGCGCACTGGCCCAGGCGCTGGTCGACGCGCTGCCGCGCAGCGAGGACGTCAGCAAGGTCGAGATCGCCGGCCCTGGCTTCATCAACTTCCACCTGGCCCCGGCCGCGTACCAGCGCGAAGCCGCCTCGGTCATCAAGGAAGCCCACGACTACGGCCGCAACCTGTCCGGCAATGGCCGCACGGTGGGCGTGGAGTACGTGTCGGCCAACCCGACCGGTCCGCTGCATGTCGGCCATGGCCGCGCGGCGGCGATCGGCGACTGCGTGGCGCGCGTGCTCGATGCCAACGGCTGGAACGCCAAGCGCGAGTTCTACTACAACGACGCCGGCGTGCAGATCGAGAACCTGGCGCTGTCGGTGCAGGCGCGCATCAAGGGCATCGCCCCGGACCAGGACGGCTGGCCGGAAGGCGGCTACCGCGGTGAGTACATCGCCGACGTGGCCCGCGCCTACCTGGCCGGCGCCAGCGTCGACCTCGAAGGCACCATGGTGGTCGGCGCCAAGGATCCGGACGACATGACCGCGATCCGCCGCTTCGCCGTGGCCTACCTGCGCAACGAGCAGAACCTGGACCTGGCCGCGTTCGGCGTCGACTTCGACATCTACTTCCTGGAAAGCTCGCTGTATGCCGATGGCAAGGTCGCCGAAGCGGTCGCCAAGCTGCAGGCCTCGGGCCACACCTACGAGGAAGGCGGCGCGCTGTGGCTGCGCAGCACCGACTTCGGTGACGACAAGGACCGCGTGATGCGCAAGTCCGACGGCACCTTCACCTACTTCGTGCCGGACGTGGCCTACCACCTGTCCAAGTGGCAGCGTGGCTACGAGCGCGCGATCACCGAACTGGGCGCCGACCACCACGGTTCGCTGGCCCGCGTGCGCGCCGGCCTGCAGGCGATGGAAGTGGGCATCCCGCAGGGCTGGCCGGAATACGTGCTGCACCAGATGGTCACCGTCATGCGCGGTGGCGAGGAAGTGAAGCTGTCCAAGCGTGCCGGCAGCTACTTCACCCTGCGCGACCTGATCGAAGAAGCCGGCCGCGATGCCACCCGCTGGTTCCTGATCGCGCGCAAGCCCGATTCGCAGCTGACCTTCGACATCGACCTGGCCCGCCAGCAGAGCAACGACAACCCGGTGTTCTACGTGCAGTACGCGCATGCCCGCGTCTGCAGCCTGCTGCGCCAGGCGCAGGAGAAGGGCCTGGTGTACGACCAGGGCAACGGCCTGGGCAACCTCGGCCGACTGGCCGACGACGCCTCGCTGCTGCTGATGAACGAAATCTCGCGGTACCCGGAAGTGGTCGAAGCGGCTGGCGTGGCGCTGGAACCGCATCTGGTGGCGCAGTACCTGCGTGAATTGGCGCACGCCTTCCACACGTGGTATCACGGGACGCCGGTGCTGGTGGACGACGCCACCGACCGCAATGCCAAGCTGACCCTGGCCTGCGCCGCGCGCCAGGTACTGGCCAATGGCCTCGACCTCCTGGGCGTCAGCGCCCCGGAAAAAATGTAAGTTTCAGGAGACGCAGTACACATGGCAGCACGACGCGGCAAAAGCCAGGCACGACGCAACAGCAGCAGCCAGGGCACACCCGGATGGGTGTGGCTGGTCGCTGGTGTGGCCATTGCCGCAGTGGTGTTCCTGGCGGCGCCGAACCTGTTCAAGGGCGAAGGCGATGGCTTCCTGCGCGCCGGCCCGCAGCCGAACCCGAACGCGCAGCCGGCCCCGGTTGCCGATGCCGACAGCGATGTCGGCAGCCAGCCGACGGAGGCACCGGCCACGCCGAAGCCCGCTGAACCGGCCAAGCCGGCGGCCACCCAGTACGACTTCTACACCCTGCTGCCGGGCAAGGAAGTCGAGATGTCCGACGCTGAACTGGCCGCCAGCACGCGTGCCGAGGAACTGCGCCGGGCCAAGGCCGAGGCGCAGCGCGCGCAGGCGGCCCTGGAAGGCAAGCCGGTTCCGGCGGCTGCGGCTGCAGCACCGGCGGCGACCCCCAGCGTGGCCAGCACCACCCCGGCCACCAGCACGGCACGCCCGCTGCCAGCACCGCTGAGCGAACGCCCGGCGGCAGCCACGCCGTCGGCTTCGACGGCGGCACCGGCGGCCACCAGCACGGCGGCGACCACGCCGGCCGCGCGTGCGGAGGCTGCGCAGGCGGCTGCCGCGGCACCGGCCGCAGCGCCCGACAACACCCGCTACATCCTGCAGGCCGGCGCCTTCGGTGCGTCCGGCGATGCCGAGGCGACCAAGGCCAAGCTGGCGATGATGGGCCTGGCCGCGCGGGTGGAATCGGCGCAGATCAACGGCAAGACCGTGTACCGCGTGCGCATGGGGCCCTACGGCAGTGCCGGCGAGCTGTCCGAAGCCAAGCAGAAGCTGGATGGCACCGGGCTGCAGGCGATGGCGATCAAGGCGCAGTAAGTTGTTGCGGATGTGAATGAAAAAAGCCGGGCAATGCCCGGCTTTTTGCTTTTGTAGAGTCGAGCCATGCTCGACTGCTCTCGGTGCATTCAACGGCAGTCGAGCATGGCTCGACTCTACAAAAAGCTGCGACCCCGGTCAGCCTTCGCGGGCGACCTGGAAACCGGCGAACGACTGGCTGACCGGCATCAGTTCGAGGCGATTGATGTTCAGGTGCGGCGGCAGCGTGGCCACCCAGAAGATCTGCTCGGCAATGTCTTCGGCAGTCATCGGGTTGGCGCCGGTGTAGAGCTTGTCCGAAGCGGCCTGGTCGCCGTGGGTGCGGACCACGGTGAATTCGGTTTCGGCCATGCCCGGCTCGATCGTGGTCACGCGCACGCCGGTGCCGTGCAGGTCCGAGCGCAGGCCCAGCGAGAACTGGCTGACGAAGGCCTTGGTGCCGCCATAGGCGTTGCCGCCCGGGTACGGGTACACGCCGGCCACCGAGGAGATGTTGATGATCGCGCCCTTGCGCTCGACCAGCAGCGGCAGCAGGCGATGGGTCAGGGTCACCAGGGCGGTGATGTTGGTGTCGATCATGGTGGTCCAGTCCGACAGCTTGGCGCTCTGCGCCGGCGCGGTGCCCTGGGCCAGGCCGGCGTTGTTCACCAGCAGGTCGATGTCACCGAAGGCCGGCGGCAGCGCCAGCAGCGCGGCTTCCATCGCCACCGGGTCGCGCACGTCGAACACGGCGGCGTGCACCACGTCCTTGCCATAGCGGTCGACCAGCGGCTGCAGGCGTTCGCCACGACGGCCGGTGGCGATCACTTTCCACCCGGCCTGGGCGAAGCGATGGACGGCGGCGGCGCCGAAGCCGGAGGTGGCGCCGGTAATCAGGACGGTGCGGGTCATGCAGACAACTCCGTGGGGAACCAGACCCCCATTCTGGCACCGTCGGCCGGTGCCTGCGTTGCCCGATCAGGCCGCGATGGCCGGGCTGGGGGCCTTGCTGGGGTCAGAGCCCTTTGCCTGCGGCAAAGGGATCCGACCCCGGCGCGGGCCCCGGCAGGGTTCAGCGCAGGCGGAACACCCGTGCCTTGGGCAGGTCTTCGTCCACCTGCAGGAACCAGCGCCCGGCGATGCCCGGAATCACTTCGATCTGCGGCGCCTGCAGGGTCTTGCGCAGCTTCATCTGGCCCTTCATCACCTGCCACTGCTGGCCATTGTCGAGGGTGAAGACGGTGCCCGGCTCCCAGCCGGCGACATCGCCCACCACCCGAGCCGTGACCGGGCCTTCTTCCAGGCCCAGGTGCATGGCGGCCGGGGCCGGAACATTGGCGGGCACAGGTGCCGCCGGCTGGGCTGCCACGGCTGCCGGCGCCGGCGCCGCGCTTTCCGCCTCGCGCAGCACCCGGTTCAGTGCCTGCAGCTGTGCCGGGCTCAGCCCCACTTCGGCCAGCTGGGCCGCGTTGAGGCGCTGTTCGACCGGCACGAAGCGGTCCTGGGCGGTGGCGGCAAAGCTGCTGGCGACCAGCAGGGCGGGCAGAAGGAACCGGCGCATCGGCGAAGTCTCAGCGGAAGTGCGCACACTTTGCTACGGCGGGATGACAGTCCGGTGACACGCGCCGGGCCGGTACAATGGGCCATGATCAACAACGATGTACTGCGCAGCGTGCGCTACGCGCTGGACCTGGGCGACCACCACGTGGTGACTCTGTGCCAGATGGCCGACCCCGCCTTCGTGGTCGATACCGCGCAGGTCAAGGCCTGGCTGCGGCGCGACGACGAGGCCGGCTTCGAAGCGATGAACGACGGCGCACTGGCGCACTTCCTGGATGGGCTGATCGTGCACCTGCGGGGTCGCGACGAAAGCCAGCCGCTGCGCGCGGTGGAAACCCGCATCGACAACAACCTGGTGCTGAAGAAGCTGCGCGTGGCCTTCCAGCTGCGCGACGTGGACCTGATGGAGATCTTCGCCAGCGTCGGCTTCAAGGTGTCCAAGTCCGAGCTCGGCGCGCTGTTCCGCCAGCCCGGCCACACCAATTACCGGCGCTGCCTGGACCAGATGCTGCGCAACTTCCTCAAGGGCCTGAGCCTGCGCGTGCGCGGCTGAGCACGGCCTCGACGAAGGCCCGCGCCGCCGGCGTGGGCAGGCGTTGCCAGGCCAGGTGCACGCGCCGGGTCGGGGTGGGCTGCAGCGGTATCCGCACCACCCCCTCGAAGCCCTGCGCGATCAGCACCGGCACGATGCCCACCGCCAGGCCATGGCGGACGAAGCGCTCGATCAGCTCCATCTGGTTGACCTCGAAACGCACCTGATGCGGCAGGCCCGCCGCGGCGAATGCATCGTCGGTCTGCCGGCGCGCGCCAGTGCCGCGCGCGAAATCCACCAGCGCCTCGTCCTGCAGCAGGGCCAGCGGCAACCGCGCCTGCCCGGCCAGCCTATGCGTCGGCGCCACCACCGCCACCAGATCCTCTTCCTGCAGCATCTGGTGGCAGACGCCATCCAGGCTGGCCGACGGTGCCAGCCCGACCAAGGCGACATCCAGTTCACGCGCCTGCACCTGCGCGATCAGGGTTTCACTCTTGTCCACGCGCAGCTGGAATTCCACCTGCGGGTAGGCCTGGCGGAAGGTGGCGAGGATGGCCACCACGTCGATGTCGGTGAGCGAGGAGATCTGTCCGATCGCCAACGTGCCACGCACCTCGCCGGTCACTGCCGCCACGTCGGCGCGCAGGTGGCGCAGGCTGGCCAGCACCTGCCGTGCATGCACCAGCAGCGCCTCGCCGGCCGGCGTGACCCGCACCTGCCGCGGCAGGCGTTCGAACAGCGGCGTACCCAGTTCCGCTTCCAGATGCGCGATCTGGTGGCTCAGCGCCGACTGCACCACATGGCAGCGCGCGGCGGCACGGGTGAAGTTGCCCTCCTCGGCCAGGGCCACGGCAAATTCGAGCTGCTTGAGGTTCATGCGGTCTGCCTCGGGCGTCCATCTGAATTTCAGATGCCAAGGATGATGATGATTCATTTCCATCATCACTGCAGCAGGAGGACACTGTGCTCCCCACGTTCTGGAATGCCCCGTGAGCCCGTCCCTCCCTCCCCTGCACCGCTGGCAGGTGCTGCTGATGTCGGTTGCCACCGGCGTGGCGGTGGCCAGCAACTACTACGCGCAGCCGCTGCTGCACACCATCGCCGATGCCTTCGGTGTGCCGTTCGGCCAGATCGGGATGGTGGTGACCGCTGCCCAGCTGAGCTACGCCGCCGGCCTGATCCTGCTGGTGCCGCTGGGTGACCTGTTCGAACGCCGCCGCCTGATCGTGGTGATGAGCCTGCTCTCGGCCAGCGGGCTGGTCATCAGCGCGTGTGCGCCCTCGCTGACCTGGCTGCTGGTGGGCACGGCCATCACCGGCCTGTTCTCGGTCGTGGCGCAGGTGCTGGTGCCATTCGCCGCAACCCTGGCCGCGCCGGAGCATCGCGGCCGCGTGGTCGGCACGCTGATGAGCGGGCTGCTGCTGGGCATCCTGCTGGCACGTACCGTGGCCGGCCTGCTGTCCAGCCTGGGCGACTGGCGCCTGGTCTATGCCATCGCCGCCGCCGTGCTGGTGCTGACCGCACTGGCCCTGCAGCGCGGGCTGCCGCGCTTCCACCACACCGCCGGCCTGGGCTATTTCGCCCTGCTTCGGTCGATCGGCACGCTGTTCGTGCAGGAGCCGGTGCTGCGCCAGCGCACCCTGCTGGGCGCGTGCAGCTTCGCCATGTTCGCCATCTTCTGGACCCCGCTGGCCTTCCTGCTGGCACAGCCGCCGTACGAATACAGCGACGCCACCATCGGCCTGTTCGGCCTGGTTGGTGCCGCCGGCACCCTGGCGGCGGGGCTGGCCGGGCGCATGTCCGACCGTGGCCAGACCGGCCGCGCGACCGCCATCGCGCTGGTGATGCTGCTGCTGTCCTGGCTGCCGCTGGGCCTGTCGGCGCACTCGCTGCTGGCGCTGCTGGTGGGCGTGGTGGTGCTGGACCTGGCCGCGCAGCTGCTGCACGTGAGCAACCAGAACCTGATCTATGCGCTGCAGCCGGACGCACGCAACCGCCTCAACGCCGGCTACATGACCGGCTACTTCATCGGCGGCTCGCTGGGGTCGTTGCTGTCGGCGCAGGTCTACCAGCACTTCGGCTGGACCGGGGTGTGCGTGGCCGGCGCCGCGGTGGGCGTGTTGGCCCTGCTGCTGTGGCTGCCCGGCGCGTGGCGTGCGCGCCAGGCGGCCATCGCCCGCTAGAAGCTGCCCTGCAGGGCCAGCTCCCAGCGCCCGCCGGCATTGCCGGGGAACAACCGGCGTGCGGCATTGTCGGTGTCGTGCACGGTCGCACGCAGTTCCCACGCCGGTGCCAGGGTGGCGATGGCGCTGAGCTGGCCATGCAGGTAGTCCGGGCCCTGGGCGTCGGCCAGCCAGTAGTGGCCGACCGCCGCTTCCAGGCGGAAACGCTCGTTCAAGGGCAGGCGGCCGCCCAGCTGCGCGTAGGTGCCGCGATGGCCACCGGCCAGGGCATCGCTGGAATGGGCCAGCTGCAGCCACGCCCGCTGCTTCCAGCTGAGGGTGGCACCCAGTTCGGTCCAGTCCAGCGCGCGGCCGGTGCCCGGGTACAGGTAGCGGGTGACGTTGGCGTCCAGGCTCCAGTCCTGCGCCACGGCACCGGACCAGCCGGCCACCAGATCGAATTCACTGCGCGCACCGATGTCCGGGGTGAACGATACGTTCGACCCCCACACGCTGGCATACAGGCCCGATGGCAGCGCCAGCTTCGCCCCGGCCTGCACCGCCGGGTCGCCACCGGTCTGCGAGCTGCCGCGCCACACGTAATCGCTGGTCACCGCCATGTTGCCGCTGGCCTGCACCTGCGCCTGCGCGCTGCCGATGCCGAGCAGGCCGGCCACCAGTGCGGCCACGGCCGCGCTCATCCCCTTGCTGTCCACTGCGTGGTATTCCTCGTCGAAGGCGGTCGTGCCGCCGGGACGGCAGTGTCGGCGCCGGGGCCGTAACGGATCGATGGCGCAGCGCCAGGGTTCGCGCAAATTCGACGTAAAGCGCACGGGCTCGACGAAAGCGAAGGGGCTCGACGGTTGCCGGGGTATCATGGCGCCCTGTTAAAAGGAGCCCTGCGTGGACGCCATCCTGACCCCGGTATCGATCGGCGAGCTGATCGACAAGATCACCATCCTCGAGATCAAGGCCGAGCGCATCGACGATGCCGCCAAGCTGGCCAACATACGCACCGAACTGGACGGCCTGCTGCCGTTGCTGCAGCAGCAGCTGCAGGCGCAGCCGGCGCTGGGCGCGCTGCGCACCCAGCTCAAGGCCATCAACGAACGCATGTGGGACATCCAGGACCAGCTGCGCGACAAGGAAGCAGCCCAGGTCTTCGATGATGCGTTCATCCAGCTGGCGCGCGGCGTCTACGGCACCAATGGCGAGCGCATCGTGGTGAAGAACGAGATCAACCGCGTGGCCGGCTCGGCGCTGGTGGAAGAGAAGCAGTACCAGGGCGAGTAAACCCCTGCGTCACCCGCACTCAAGCAGATGGCGGATGCGGAACAGCTCGCCATCGCTGTGGATGCCCAGCTTCTGGTAGGCGGCTTTCTTCTGCGTGCTGATGGTGCTCGCCGAGCGCTGGAAGCGGCGCGCCACTTCACCGGTGCTGCAGCCCTGCAGCACCAGCCGCAGGACTTCGCGTTCACGCCGGCTGAGCGGCGTCAGCGCCAGCGCCGGGGTGCGCCGCGTGCGCGAACGGTTGAGCTGCGTGCGCAGTTCCGGCGGCACGAAGCGGCCACCGCGGGACACCGTATCCAGCGCGCGCAGCAGCATGTCCGGCGACGTCGCCTTGGACAGGAAGCCGCGCGCACCGGCCTGCATCGCCGTGGCCACCGTGCTGGCGTTGCAGTGGGCCGACAGCACCAGTACCGGCAGGCGCGGCCAGCGCTGCGTCAGTTCGCGCAGCAGGGCCAGGCCATCGCCGAGGTCGCCCAGCGGCAGGGCGTCGATCACCAGCAGATCCACCGCGTGCGGGTCCTGCTGCAGCAGTTCGAGCAGGGGCGCTTCGTCGGCGAAGCTGGCACAGACCTGCACGCCGCTGTGCTGGCTCAACAGTACTTCCAGGCCCAACCGCAGGACCGGGTGCGGATCCAGCAACGCCAGCCGGCGCGGCCGATCGGGAAGCAGGGGAGAAAGCGCAGGTGGCATCTCGGCAAGCCCTGTTGGACAGGACTGTCATCCTGGGACTGCTCTGGCAGCAGCGGAATCCAATTTATTGCAATGCAACAAACGACATCCTGCGCAGTCACCCTGCGTTCCGGTTTGTCAGAACGCAACAGGCCCGGCAATGCCGGGCCTGTCGATGCACATGCAGCGCGCGGACGCGCTGCGCTGTGGTTTACCAGCTGAAGCGCGGGCCGACGGTGTATTCCTTGTCGCCGTGGCGGTTCATCTTCAGCTCGCCGTTCAGGCCCCAGTTCTGGTTGAGCTTGACCTGGCCACCCAGGCGGCCGTACCACTGGCCGTCCAGATCCACGCCGTGCTTCTTCGAATAATCTTCGTAACCGACCAGGCCGTAGACTTCGGCGTGCGGACCGAAGGCGGTGCGGATACCGGCTTCAGCGCTGTAGCCGTTGAGATCCAGGCCGTGCTTCTGGTCGAACTTCTGGTAGGCGACGCGGGCAACGAAGTCGCTCGACGGAGCGATTTCGACGTTGTAGCCGGCACCGACCTTCCACTGGTCGACCTTGATGTTGGTGTGGTCGACTTCCTGGCGGCTGTACTCACCGAAGGCATGGAAGTTCGGCAGGAAGCCGTAGGAACCCTTGACGCCCCAACCGTCGGCCTTGACGCCATCAACGTCGGTCTTGGCGTAGTCGGCTTCAGCGTAGTTGTAGGACAGGTTCTCGGCGGCCGAGGCAGTGAACGGCAGGGCAGCGGCCAGCGCCAGGGCAATCAGCGAATTCTTCATGGGGGTACACCTTTACTTTCTTATGTTGTGCAGCAGCGCCAGGGCGCCATCGCATCGGGAATGTAAATTCTCCGTTATTCGCCACAACGCTCCCTGAAAACAGCGACCTTCGCATTGCTGAATTTTTTGGCTTGATTCAGGCACTTTCAGGCATACGCGCGCGGTGCGCGTGCCTATGGATACCGACACCATCTGCAACAGGAGGTTGCCTTGCACATCACCCGTACCCTGGCTTCGGGCATGCATGCCGCATTGCTCGCATGCGCAGCATTCTTCCCGCCCGCATCGGCACAGTCGTTGGAGGCCGCTGACTATCAGCGCGCCGAACGCGTGCATGACAGCCATCTGCGCAAGGCACTGCGCAACGCCACGATCGTGCCGAACTGGCTGGCCGATGGCCGCCTCTGGTACGAACGCGAGGATGCACACGGCCGGCGTCAGGTGGTACTGGTCGACCCGGAACGGGGTACGCGGGACATCATGTTCGAACCGGCCACGCTGGATCGTGCACTGGAACCCCTGGGTACCAGCGGCCCGCAGCTGCGCGTGGTTGGCATACAGGCGGAGGCGGAAGGGCTGCGCCTGCAACTACGCAGCAACGATGCGGCCATCACCTGCCAGTGGCCACGGTGGCAGTGCGCGCGAATGGAAGAAGCAGGGGCACCGCCTGATGCCCTCCCCTCGCCGGCAGGCGATGCCTGGCTGCAGGTGCGCGACAACAACCTGTGGCTGCAGCGTCGTGGTTCGGCTGCACGCGCATTGACCCAGGGGGGAGTGGCCAGTCATGGCTACGGTGTGCTGCCCGATTTCAGCCTGCGTGGCATTCCACGCCGGCACGGTTCGCTTCCTGCGCGACCGTTCGCCACCAGCTGGTCAGCGGATGGGCGATACATCGCCGGTATCCGCTACGACGAACGCGCGCTGCTGGATTACCCGTATCTGGAAAGCACGCCGGTCGACAGCGCGCGGCCACGCGTGCACACCGTGAAGCTGGGCCTGCTGGCGGATGCGCAGCAGGTGCGCGACAGCCTGTACGTGGTCGATACCCACCGCGGGACGCAGCATGACATCGCGCTGCCCGACGGCTGGAATACTTTGGGCGAAGCCGGCGTGCTTGGCTGGGACGGCGACCGGCTGTATGCCGCGATCGTGCACGCCGGTGTGCCACGCAGGCTGCGGCTGGTGGAAATCAATGCCGCAACTGGCGCGCTGCGTACGGTGCTCGAGGAAGCCAGGGATACCCGCTTGCAGCTCAATGTGTACGCGTACAACCGGGCCGCCGTAGCAATCCTGCCCGGCCAGGACGCCGCGGTATGGTTCTCACAGCGCGATGGCCAGGGCCACCTGTACCGGGTACGGCTCTCCGATGGCAAAGTGATGCGCCAGCTGACGCGCGGCCCTTGGGTCGTGCGTGATCTGCTGGGCGTGGACACCCGCGGTGGATGGGCCTACTTCAGCGCGGGAGGCGTCGAATCCGGCGATCCCTACGTTCGTAGCCTCTACCGCGCATCACTGCGGGACGGCGTGATCCAGCCCGTGGCCGCCGATGGGATGGACCATCAAGCCGACGCCGGAACCGGCGCACTGTTTGGGGGGCGCCCTCCACAGGCACTGTCACCACGCGGCGACTATCTGGTCGATACCGTTTCCAGCCTTGGACAACCGCCACGCACGGTGCTGCGCGCCAGTGATGGCGGCCGCGAAGTGATGGTGCTGGAAGAAGCCGATACCCGGGCCGTCGTCGCAGCGGGCTGGCGCCCGCCCCGCCGCGAACGGCTGCTGGCCGCCGATGGCCGCACGCCGGTATTCGCCACGGTTTACCTGCCGCCTGGCTACCGCGATGACGGACGTTTCCCGGTGATCGATGCGATGTACGGCGGCTCCTTCATCAGCAATGCACCTGTGACCTACGCCGAGGCAGTATCGGCAGCGAATCCGGTCTCCCGCGCAAGCCTGGCCGAGCTGGGGTTTGTTGTAGTCAGCATCGATGCCCGCGGCACGGGAGGCCGTGACAAGGCCTTCCATGACAGCAGCTTCCTGAATGGCGCCGACGTGCAGCTGGACGACCACGTTGCCGCACTTCAGCAACTGGGCCAACGTTACCGGGGCATGGACTTGCAGCGGGTGGGCATCTACGGGCATTCATTCGGGGGTTACAGCGCTGCGCGCGCCCTGCTGCGCTACCCCGCGTTCTACAAGGTAGGCGTGGCTTCGGCAGGCAGCCACCGTTTCCAGGGCATGTATGGCGGCGCCATTCATGGCATGGACCGGTTGTTCGGTGGCGTGCTGCCGCCTGCCACCCTCGACGATGGGCTGCCGGCCCCCTTTGCCGGGCTCGACAATGCAGCCCTGGCCGGCAACCTGCGCGGCCACCTGCTGCTGGTGTATGGCGAGCTGGACGAGAACGCGCCACCCGCGCTGACGCTGCAGCTGGCAGCGGCATTGAACCAGGCCCAGCGGGAATACGACCTGCTGTACCTTGCGCGCCAGGACCACGAACTGTTCCGCAATGACGCCACGTACACGCACCGCATGTGGGACTACTTCGTGCGCCACCTGATGGGTCAGCAGCCGCCGGACACAATGCTGAGACCACTGCCCGGTGGCCCACGCTGAACGGGTACGGTCCCGTTGTCGATTTCCCCCATGCCGGTTCGTCGGGTCATTGAAGGCCGTGCATGTGGCACGGCCCGCCTCGGAGGCAAGCGATGAGTTACATCGATGGTTTCGTCCTGGCGGTGCCCACCGCCAACAAGGAAAAATTCCTCGCCCACGCGCGCAGCGGCGACGTGGTGTTCATCGAATACGGTGCCCTGCGCGTGGTCGAGTGCTGGGGCGATGACGTGTCGCACGGCAAGACCACCGACTTTTTCGGCGCGGTGAAGGCCACGCCGGATGAAACGGTGGTGTTCTCCTGGATCGAGTGGCCGGACAAGGCCACCCGCGATGCCGGCATGAAGAAGATGATGGAAGACCCGCGGCTGGACCCGGCGCAGAATCCGATGCCGTTCGACGGTGCGCGGATGATCTACGGCGGCTTCGTTCCGATCTACGAACTGACCGCCTGAGTAACGATGCCCCGGGCCGGGCGCGCGCGCTCAGCGCGCGTCCGTGTCCTCACTGCCCGCCGCATGGCCGGCGCCCAGTGCGGCGCCGGCACCCAGGCCCAGGCCACCCATGCCGCCGCCCATGCCCCCTCCTCCACCGCCGCCGCGGCCGCCCTTGGCATCGCCGTCGTTGCGCGCCTTGCCGCTGCCACCACCGCTGCCACCGGGCCGGGTCGGCCCCTGCGGCGGAATGCGCAGATCGCTTGGGATGGGTGCAAGGTCGAGGGCTTCGCGCACGAAGTCACGCAGCGACACCACCAGTGTGTGGGTGTGCACCGGCCGGCCCTGTGCCAGTTCCTCGGCCGCGCGCGCCGCCAGGCGTACCTGTTCGTCGGTGCCCAGCAGCAGGATGTCCGACAGGGCCGCTTCCACGGCATCGCGGATGCGCCGGGCACGGTCCGAACCGGGCTCGGCGATGCCGTGTTCGGCTTCGCGCTGGCGCAGGTCGCGGCGATGGGTGGGGTCCACGCCCAGCTCACCGGTGAACGAACCGCCCAAGGTCTTGTAGGCGGCCATCAGCGTGCGCAGGCGTTCGTTGATCTGCCGGTTCTCGCGCTCGCGGCGCTGCTGCAGGGTCTGCATCACCAGCAGGCGGATGCCCACGCCCAGCAGGGTGATGAGGACCAGGCCGGCCAGGGTGGAGAGCACGCCCTGCCAGGAACTGAAATCGATGCCGCGCATGCCCGGGGCTCCAGCGGGAGGAACCTGCATCTTGCCGCAAAGCCCGCCCCTGAAATGCGAAAGGCCCTCCCGCCCGGGGGGCGGAAGGGCCTTCTGTCACCGCGCGATTACTTGCGCTTGGCGACCTTGCGCACGGCCTTGGCCGGAGCCTTCTTGGCAGCGGCCTTCTTGGCGACGACCTTCTTGGCCGGTGCCTTCTTGGCGGCAACCTTCTTCAGCGGCGCAGCCTTCTTGGCCACGGCCTTCTTGGCGACGGCGACCTTCTTGCCGCCAACCTTCTTGGCAGCAGCGGTCTTCTTGGTTGCAACCTTCTTGGTGGCTGCAACCTTCTTGCCGACGACCTTCTTGGCAGCGGCGGTCTTCTTGGTGGCGACCTTCTTGGTGGCGGCAACCTTCTTGCCGACAACCTTCTTCGCAGCCACGGCCTTCTTGCCGGCGACCTTCTTGGCAGCCACGGTCTTCTTGGCCACGGCCTTCTTGGCGGTGGCGACCTTCTTGCCGACAACCTTCTTGGCGGCCGCGGTCTTCTTGGCAACGGTCTTCTTGGCGACGGCAGCCTTCTTGGTGGCGGCCTTCTTCACGGTGGCGACCTTCTTGCCGGCAGCCTTGGTGGCGGCCTTGGTGGTCTTCTTGGCCGCAGCGGCCTTCTTGGTCACGGCCTTGCCGGCAGCAGCCTTCTTCTTGGCCACTTCCTTCTTCAGGGCAGCGGCTTCGGCCTTGGCGTTCTTCTTGGCGGCTTCCAGCTTCTGCTTCGCCTTGGCGACGGTCTTGCCGACCGACTTGGCAGCATTGTCAGCCTTCTTGGCAACGGTCTTCTCGACCTTGGCCACGGCCTTCTTGGCCTTGGCAACGCGGGTACCGGCAGCCTTGGAGGCGCGCTTGACAGTCTTCTTGACCGACTTCACGGCGTCTTCGGCGGCGTGGGCGATGGTCTCGCCAACGTTGGCGGCGGTTTCTTTAACGTTCTCGACGGCGTCGGTCACGACCGACACACCATTACCGTTGCTCATGTTGCCCTCCTGGGGGCCTGGATTGTCAAAACGGGGCGATGCTATACCGACATTGTCCATCGTGGAACGGGGCGCACATATTCAATCGCACCGGATGCGACGGACCTGGTGTAAGCGGACACCAGCGCCGGACCGGGCTGCATTCAGAAAACCCCTTTATTTAAGTGTTACGCGATGGTGGGCGTGTGTTCGCGCTCCACCTGCGGGCCTCCGCGCATCGCAGACCAACATGCTGCGTGCCAAGCGGCATCGCAACGCCAGGATGCGCCGAACTGCGCAAGTATCGGAACGTGTCGGCACGCGGCGGAGGCACGCCTGCAGGGTCGACATGCGCGTCGCGAGCCGGCCTTTTTTCATGGGCCATTTATCCGGACCGCGACACACTCATTCAGCTTGTTCTACCGTATAGCCCTACGGCCCCACTCCACCGCCTGCGAACCGACTCCCATGCGACCGCTTCCCACCCTGCTCACGCTCGCAATCGCTGCTGCCTTTGGCGGCTTCGTCGCCACCGGCATCAACGCCCATCTGGACAACCGCGCCGATGCGGCGCCGCTGCCCGCCGCGCTGCCGACCAGTGCCGCGTTGCCGGCTGCGGTGGCCGGGCAGGCCGTGCCGTCGCTTGCGCCGATGCTGGAAAAGGCCATGCCGGCCGTGGTCAGCGTCAACACCAAACAGGTGGTGCGGGTCCGCAATCCGTTCTTCAACGACCCGTTCTTCCGCCGCCTGTTCCCCGACGTGCCGCAGGAACGCATCAATGAATCCCTCGGTTCGGGCGTCATCATCGACGCCAGCGAAGGCCTGGTGCTGACCAACCACCACGTCATCGACAACGCCGACGACGTGCAGGTGACCCTGGCCGACGGGCGCACGGTGAAGGCCGAGTTCCTCGGCTCGGACCGCGATACCGACATCGCCCTGATCCGCATCCCGGCGCAGAACCTCACCGACATCAAGCTCGGCAACAGCGACCAGCTGCGGGTGGGCGACTTCGTCGTGGCCATCGGCAACCCGTTCGGTTTCAGCCAGACGGTGACCTCGGGCATCGTCTCGGCGGTGGGCCGCACCGGCATCCGCGGCCTCGGCTACCAGAACTTCATCCAGACCGATGCGTCGATCAACCCGGGCAATTCCGGCGGTGCGCTGGTCAACCTGCAGGGCCAGCTGGTCGGCATCAATACCGCCAGCTTCAATCCGCAGGGCAGCATGGCCGGCAACATCGGCCTGGGCCTGGCCATTCCTTCCAACCTGGCGCGCAGCGTGGTCGACCAGCTGGTCAAGCATGGCGTGGTGGTGCGCGGCACGCTGGGCGTGGAAGCGCAGAACCTGAGCGCGCAGATCGCCCAGGGCCTGGGCCTGGGTGAAACGCGTGGCGCGCTGATCACCCGCGTGCTGGCCGGTTCGGCCGCCGCTGCCGCCGGGCTGAAGCCGGGCGACGTGGTGGTTTCGGCCAATGGCCAGCGCGTGGACAGCGCCGAAGCCCTGCACAACGTGGAAGGCCTGGCGGCAGTCGGCAGCATGCTGGCGCTGGATGTGCGCCGCGAAGGCAAGGCGGTGCAGGTCAAGGCCACGCTGAAGGAACAGGCACGCTCGGTGACCGGCGACAGCCTGGACCCGCGCCTGACCGGCGCCACCTTCACCGACCTGCCCGAGTCGCTGCGCCAGTCCGGCGTGGGCGGCGTGCTGGTCAGCGAGGTCAAGCGCGGCAGCCGCGCGGCCAGCAATGGCCTGCAGCAGGGCGACATCATCAGCGAGGCCACGGTGGGCGAATTCGCCGACCTGGCCAGCTGGCGTGCCAACTTCCAGCAGCGCCCGGCCAACCTGGTGCTGCGCATCCTGCGCAACAATGGGCAGCAGCAGGGCCAGCTGGTGATGCGCTGATCGCCCCGCCGTAACACCCCCTATACCCGGCCGATGCTATTGCTGTACGCCCCATCGGCCGAACCCTTCGTTCGTCCCCCCATCGCAACAGGAGTGATTCGATGAGCCCCACCAATACCGAGAACCTGAAGGAACACCTGGGTGAAGCCGGTTCCCACCTGAAGCAGGCCGCCAGTGCTGCCGGCGGTGCGATCAAGGGTGCAACCGGCGCCGCCGGTGACGAACTGCGCATCGGCAAGGCCAACGTCAAGGCCGAACTGTCCGACAGCGCGCTGTCCGGCCTGGCGGCTGCAGAATTCGGTGGTGCCGCTGCCAAGGAACAGGTCGATGCACTGATGGACAAGGGCAAGGACCTGGTCGACAGCGCCGCCGAGCTGATCCGTGAGCGCCCGCTGGCGTCGTTCGGCGTGGCCTTCGCCGCCGGCTGGCTGATCGCCAAGCTGGCCAGCAGCAGCGACAAGTAAGCTGCGGCGTGAGCGAAGAGACCACGCAAGCACCCGATCCGGCGGCCACCCCGCCGCTGGACGAGAGCATCCGCCAGGTCGGCGCGGCAGGTAAGGCCGCCGCCGATTCGGCGAAGAATTCGCTGCGTACGCTGCGGCGGTTGGCTTCGGCCGACTTCGCCCTGGCCCGCAGCGCATTCGGCCGCGCCCTGGCCTGGGCCGGGGTCGGCATCGTGTTCGGTGCCTCGGCCTGGCTGCTGATGGCCGCCACCCTCATCGCCCTGCTGCAGAGCTGGGGCCTGAGCTGGCTGCAGGCCCTGCTGATCACCTCGCTGCTCAGCCTGGCCGTCACCGGCTACGCCATCTGGCGGGTGTCCTACTTCTTCCACCACACCGGCATGCACGCCACGCGGCGCCAGTTGTCGAAGTTGGGCCTGTTCGACGAGCCCAGCGAAGACGACCCCGATGCCGAGGTGCAGATTCCGGAGGGCAAGCCATGAAGTTCGGCGCGCTGCAGCGGCGGGTCAAGCGCTGCGAACAGGTGATGGCCGTACGCATGGCCGAAACCGAGGACAACTGGACCGTGCTCAGCCAGGTCTGGCGGCAGGCCTGGTCGCCACTGCGCATCATCACCGTCGGCCTGGCCGGCGGTTTCCTTGCCGGCAAGCTGGAAGTACCGGGCAAGGTCAACGGCGCACGCTGGCTGCAGATGATCGGTTCGGTATCCAACCTGTTTGCCAGCGGCCAGGCGGCATTTGCCGCGGCGATGGCCGCGCACGCGGCCGATACGGCGGATGAAGCTGCCGACCAGGCCGATGAAGCCGCCGAGCAGATGGCCCCGCAGGCCGCTGCCCGCCCGGCCCCGCGACCGGCAGCCGCCCCCGAACCGGAACTGCGCGAACCGCAGCCGGCCGAAGCGGCCACCGACGTCTCCGAACGTTGACTCGACACACCCGCCGCGTTGATCGCGGCGGGCTGATAATGGGCCTCCCTTCCCGGTCGGTGCGTCGATGAGCGAGTCCCTGCTGTCCCCTGTGGCCCCCGAACCGGAAAGCAAGACACCGCTGCCGCCGCCCTCGCGCCCGCGCGGGCCGATGTCGCTGGTGGTGCTGGCCACCCTGGCCGTTGCCTTCACCCTGTGGGCCGCGCAGGACATCATCCTGCCGGTGCTGCTGGCGATGTTCTTCGCCCTGGTCGGCAACCCGATCCTGCGCTTCCTGCGCCGGCTGTGGATCCCGCGCGCGATCGGTGCGCTGCTGATCCTCGGCACCGGCCTGGGGGTGACCGCCTCGCTCGGTGTGCAGCTGATCGGCCCGGCGATGGACTGGGCACAGGAAGCACCGCAGCAGCTGCGCAAGGTCGCCCGCCAGGTGCAGGATCTGACCAAGCCGGTGCAGCAGGCCAACCAGGCGGCGGAAAACTTCGCGCGCGTCGCCGGTGGCGAGAGCAGCCGCAGGATCCAGGTCATCCGCACGCAGCTGGACGACCCTTATCGTGTGCTGACCCGGGCGCCGAAGCTGGCCGCCTCGGTACTGGCGGTGGTGCTGCTCACCCTGTTCTTCATGATCTATGGCGAGAGCCTGCAGCGCGCGGCCATCGCCCTGTTCCCCAACCGCCAGCAGCAGCGCTTCACCACCGACATCCTGCGTTCGATCGAACGCGAGGTCTCCCGTTACGTGCTCACCATCAGCGTCATCAACACGCTGGTGGGGCTGGTGTTTGCCGGCGTGCTGATGCTGCTCGGCATCGGCCTGCAGGAGGCGCTGCTGTGGGGCACGGTGGCCGCGCTGCTGAATTTCGCGCCGTACGTGGGCCCGCTGATCGGCGTGGCGATGATGCTGCTGATGGGCTTCGTCGAGTTCCGCGATCCGCTGCAGGCCCTGCTGCCGGCCGCCGCTTATCTCGCCCTGCATACGCTGGAAGGGCAGCTGGTGACCCCGATCGTGCTGGGCCGGCAGATGAAGCTGTCGCCGCTGGTGCTGATCCTGGCCCTGATGGTGTTCGGCTGGGCATGGGGCATGGTCGGCCTGCTGCTGTCGGTGCCGCTGCTGGTCTGCATCAAGCTGGTGCTGGCGCGTCTGGAGGGCATGCAGGGCTGGGCGCGGCTGCTGGAATGAAAGCCCCGACGGGCAGGCGTAGAATGGCCGGGTGAAATTTCCAGTCCAAGCCATCACCCTCGACCTCGACGACACGCTGTGGCCGTTCGCGCCGATCGGCGCCCGCATCGACGTGGTCCTGCACGAATGGATGTGCGAGCACAGCCCCGCCACCGCTGCCATGTACCCGGTGGCGGCGATGCGCGAACTGCGAGAGCGCTCCTTCCGCGACAACCCGCAGCTGCACTTCGACCTGAGCGCGCTGCGCCGGCTGACGATCCAGGAGGCGCTGCAGAACAGCGGCGCCAGCCTGGACCTGCTGGAGCCGGCCTACGAAGTGTTCTATGCCGCGCGCAACCAGGTCGAGTACTACCCCGACGCACTGGAGGCCCTGGCGCGCATCGCCGCGCGGGTACCGGTGGCGGCGCTGAGCAACGGCAACGCCGACCTGGAACGGATCGGCCTGTCGCATCTTTTCGCCTTCCAGCTGGGCGCGCGCGAACATGGCGCGGCCAAGCCGGAGCCCAGCATCTTCCATGCCGCCTGCGACCGCCTGGGCGTGGCGCCGGCGCAGGTGCTGCACGTGGGCGACCATATCGAGATGGACGTGGCCGGGGCGATCACCGCCGGCCTGCGCGGCTGCTGGATCAACCGCGACGCTGCCACCTGGACCCATCCGCAGCTGCAGCCGGACCTGCAGTTCGACACCCTTACCGGCCTGGCCGACTGGTTGGACGCCAACCTCGATGCCGCCGACGAACACCGGAGTAACTGACGCATGAGCGAGATCACCGGCTTCACCGCCACCGCCACCGCCGCACTGCCGCTGCACGTGCTGGACCGCGAGCAGTACGCCAGCTGGAAGGCCGCGCAGCCGGCCGCCCAGCAGGCATGGCTGGACGCACAGGGCTTCACCGCCGCCGGCCACAGCGTGGCCCTGCTGCCGGGCGCGGACGGCCTGGCCGGTGCGGTGATCGGGGTCGGCGACCGTGCCGATGCGTACGCCTATGCGCATGCCCCGCACGCCCTGCCCGAAGGCAGCGTGTGGCAGCTGTCCACCGAGCTGCCGGCCGCCGAACAGGCGCTGCTGCAGCTGGGCTGGGGCCTGGGCAGCTACCGCTTCGACCGTTACCGCAAGCGCAACCGTGCACCGGCACAGCTGCTGGCCAGCCCGACGGCGGAAGTGGCCGACCTGATCGCCGCCAGCCTGCGCGTGCGCGACTGGGTCAACACCCCGACCGAAGACATGGGCCCGCAGCAGCTGGAAGACGCCGCGCGTGCGCTGGCTGACGCCCACGGCGCGCAGGTCGAAGCGATCACCGGCGACGAACTGCTGAAGCAGAACTTCCCGGCCATCCACGCGGTGGGCCGTGCCTCGCACCGTGCACCGCGCCTGATCGTGTTGCGCTGGGGCAAGGACAGCGACCCGGCGCTGGCGCTGGTCGGCAAGGGCGTGTGCTTCGATACCGGCGGCCTGGACATCAAGCCGGCCGACGGCATGCGCAACATGAAGAAGGACATGGGCGGTGCCGCCCACGCGCTGGCCCTGGCCGGGCTGGTGATGGCCCAGCAGCTGCCGGTGCGCCTGACCCTGCTGATTTCGGCGGTGGAAAATGCGATCGGCCCCGATGCCTTCCGCCCCGGCGAGATCATCGCCACGCGCAAGGGACTGAGCGTCGAGATCGACAACACCGACGCCGAAGGCCGCCTGGTCCTGTGCGACGCGCTGACCTTCGCCGGCGAGCAGAAGCCCGACCTGGTGCTGGACTTCGCCACCCTGACCGGTGCCGCCCGCATTGCGCTGGGCCCGGACCTGCCGGCCCTGTTCAGCAACGACGACACCGTGGCCCAGCAGTGGCTGCAGGCCGGCGATGAAACCCGCGACCCGGTGTGGCGCATGCCGCTGTGGCGCCCGTACCTGCGTTACCTGAGCAGCGGCGTGGCCGACCTGGCCAATGCCGGCTCGCGCATGGCCGGCTCGGTGACCGCCGCGCTGTACCTGGAGCGTTTCCTGGAGAACGACCAGCGCTGGGCGCACCTGGACGTGTATGCCTGGAACGACGGCGAGCGCCCGGGCCGTCCGGCCGGTGGCGAGGCCCTGGCCCTGCGTTCGGCCTGGGCGATGCTGAAGGCGCGTTACGCCTGATGGAGCCGCCGGGCCCTGCCCGGCGCTGCCCTGCCGGGGCCGGCAAATCTGACGAAAAATTGAATTTCCGCCCCGGCCGGGTTCTGCGAGGATGTGCGGGTCGACCACCCACACGATCCGTGAAGGCAGGAACCCGACCATGTCGCTCTTCCGCTACACCCGCGCCGGCCAGCAGCCCGGCGCACCGCGCGCGCATTCCCCGTTGCCCTGGATCGCCCTGATCGCCCTGATCCTGGGCGGCGCGGCGCTGGCCTTCGCCTGGCTGGCCGGCTGGATCGGCAACCGCCTCACCGCGCAGCGTTTCACCGACACCATCGAAGCCACCGGCCCGGCCCATCCGGGCTTCCGCCGTGCACACAGCAAGGGCATCTGCGTGAGCGGCTGGTTCGAACCCAGCGCGCAGGCGCCCACCCTGTCCAGCACGCGGGTGTTCTCGCAGGCGCGCGTGCCGGTGATGGGCCGCCTGTCGATCGGTGGCGGCGACCCGTACGGCGCCGACAACACCGCGCGCGTGCGCAGCATGGCGGTGCAGATGGTCAGCGACGATGGCCAGGAATGGCGCATGGCGATGAACAGCTTCCCGTTCTTCGCCGTGCCCGACGCCGAGGCCTTCTACGAGCAGACCCGCGCCTCCATTCCCGACCCGGCCACCGGCAAGCCCGACCCGCAGAAGATGGCTGCCGTGCTGGCGAAGTACCCCAGCGCGCAGGCCTTCCAGCAATGGGCGAAGACCGCGCCGTGGACCAGCAGCTGGGCCGATACCACCTACAACAGCGTCAACAGTTTCTGGTTCACCAACGCGCAGGGACAGAAGCGCGCGGTGCGCTGGCGCTGGCAGCCGCTGGCGCCGGTGGTGGAGATGGATGCGGAGACGCGCAAGCAGGCCAGCGTCGATTTCCTCAGCCAGGAACTGCAGCAGCGCCTGGCCAAGGGCCCGGTGCAGTGGAACCTGGTGGTCAGCACCGCCGCGCCCGGCGATGCCATCGACGATCCGTCGACGCCGTGGCCCGACTCGCGCGAGCAGGTGGTGGCCGGCGTGCTCAGCCTGGACCGCATGCAGTCGCAGGAGGAAGGCGCCTGCGGCCAGGTCAACTTCGACCCGTTGATCCTGCCCAGCGGTGTGCGTGGCAGTGACGACCCGATCCTGGCCGCACGCTCGGCCGTGTACTCGCAGTCCTTCAACCGCCGCGAACGCGAACGCGCCGCTGGCAACGTCGAACAACCGAAGAAGGAGGCCGCACGATGAGTACCGGCAACGGCCACTTCAACCTGCTCGCTCGCATCCTGCACTGGACCATGGCAGTGATGATCCTGGCCATGCTGTTCGTCGGCGTGACCATGGTCGCCTCGCTGCACCTGCGGCCGATGCTGATCGACCTGCACCGCCCGCTGGGCATCGCCATCCTCGTGCTGGTGCTGCTGCGGCTGTACAACCGCCTGCGCCACCGCCCGCCACCGCTGCCGGCCGACCTGCCGGCGTGGCAGGTGCTGGCGGCGAACGCATCGCACTGGATGCTGTACGGGCTGATGCTGGCGATGCCGCTGATCGGCTGGGCGATGCTGTCGGCCGGCGGCTACCCGATCACCCTGTGGGGCGGCCTGCATCTGCCGCCGATCGTGCCGCACACCCCGGCGCTGTATGCCGCCCTGCGCAACGCGCACAGCCTGCTGGCGTATGTGTTGTTCGCCACGGTGCTGATGCACGTGGGCGCGGCGCTGTTCCACCTGTGGGTGCGCCGCGATGGCGTGTTCCAGGCGATGGCGCGCGGGAAGGATTGAGCAACGCCTCGAGTCGGTAGCGCCGGGCCACGCCCGGCGGATCGTTTCGTCGCACGTGCAGGCGAAGATCAAGGGCGGCCGCTTCGCTCGCCGGGCATGGCCCGGCGCTACAACCAGCCCTTCTGCCGCGCCAGCCGGTACGCCTCGATGCGGTTGGCCACGCCCAGCTTGCCGATGCACTCGGACAGGTAATTGCGCACCGTGCCGTGCGACAGCCCCAGCTGCTCGGCGATCTCGCTGGCCGTGCGGCCCTCGCCTGCCAGGCGCAGCACGCGGCGCTCGCGATCGGTCAGTGGATCGGCCTGCGACCACGCGTCCATCGCCAGCTGCGGGTCGATCGCGCGGATGCCCTGCTGCACCTTGCGCAGCGCTTCGGCCAGGTTCTCCGCCGGCGCATCCTTCAACAGATAACCCAGCACCCCCGCTTCCAGCGCGCGGCGCAGGAAACCGGCGCGGGCGAAGGTGGTCACGATGACGACCTTGATCGGCAGTTCGTGGCGGGCGATGCGCTGGGCCAGCTCGAGACCGGTCAGGCCGGGCATCTCGATGTCGGTCACCAGGATGTCCGGCTGCAGCTGCTGCAGCATGCGCCAGGCGGTTTCGCCGTCGGCGGCACTGCCCAGCACCTCGATGTCCGGCTCCAGGCCCAGCAGCGCCGACAGCGCGCCGCGCACCATGGCCTGGTCCTCGGCCAGCAGGATGCGGATCATGCCGCACCGTCCTGTGCCAGCGAGGCCGGCGGGACCGGAGTGGTGGCCGCTGCCAGCGGCACGCGCACGCTCAACACGGTGCCCTCGCCCCTGGCCGACTGCACCTGCAGCTGGCCGCCCAGCGCGGCCACGCGCTCGCGCATGCCGCACAGGCCATTGCCTTCGGCCTGCAGGCCGCCCCGTCCATCATCGCGTATCTGCATCACCAGCTGCCGTCCTTCCTGCATGAATTCCACCCGCGCCTGGGTCGCCTGCGCATGGCGCACGATATTGGTGGCCGCCTCGCGCAGCACCAGGGCCAGGCCGCGCTCTACCTCCACCGGCATCGGTGGCGGCACCGTGTAATGCAGGTGCACCTGCTGGCATTCCAGCAGCAGCCGCGCCGAGGCCAGCTCGCCGGCCAGATCGCTGGCACGGATGCCGGTGACCGCACTGCGCACCTGCGCCAGTGCCTCGCGGGCGATGGCCTCGGCCTCGCCGATCTCCTGCCGCGCACGCGCGTCATCGCGGTCGTACAGCTTGCGCGCCAGTTCCAGCTTCAACGTGATCAGCGACAGCGTGTGGCCGAGCAGATCGTGCAGGTCACGGCCGATGCGCTCGCGCTCGGCGGTGGTCGCCAGCCGCCGCACTTCCTCCTGCGACAGCTGCAGGGCCACATCGCGCTGCTGGCTCAACGCCTCCACGTTCACCACCAGGCCGACGATGAAGGACACCGCCGGCATCCATACCAGCGCCTGCCACGGGTAGCCGAAGTACAACGCGGCCGAGCAGAACACGGTGTTCAACCCGGTCAGCTGCAGCAGGTACATCCACCAGCCGCTGCGCCCGCTCATGCGCATCAGCACGCAGCCGAACACGAAGTAGCTCAGGCCGGATGGGTACCAGGGCAGCAGCACCAGCGACAGCGCGACCATCGCCAGTGCATAGCGCGGGCCGTGGTGGCGCGGCGCCAGCATCACCCGTGCATACAGGAACAGGAACAGCGGATAGCTGGCCAGGGTGAGGAACAACCAGCGCAGGGTGAAGCCATTGCCCAGCGCGGGCGTCAGGAAGATCCACACCGACCACAGCAGGTGGATCGCCCCGCTCCATGGTGATTTGCCGCGCCGCAACTGGTCGGCCACGGCCGAATCCGGCGCGGGGCGCAGCAGGGAGGCAAGCCAGCTCGACGACACGGGCGGATCCAGGCGGGGACGTTCGCTGCCGATCATGCCAGTTCAGCCGACCCGGCGCAGGCGGCGACGCGCCAGCAGCAGTGCCACCACGGTCACGCCCAGCAGCACCAGCAGATGCCCGGCGAGGCTGCCTGCCGCGGGCAGCCCGACCACCGGCAGCGCCAGCTGCGCCAGGTGCCAGGTCGGCCACAGCGGCGCCATCGTCGAGAACAGCTTCGGCAGCGCCGACAGCGGCAGCCACAGGCCGGAGAGCAGGGCCAGCGGCAGGTAGACCAGGTTGACCATCGCAGGTGCCGCACTGGCACTGACATGGCTGCCGATCAGCAGGCCGATGGCGCCCAGCGGCAGGGCCGCCAGTGCGGCCACGGCCAGCAGCTGCAGGATCTGCTGCACCTGCAGATGCACGCCGCCCAGGGTGCTGGCCGCGGTGACCAGCAGGCCGGCCACCAGCAGCGCGAACATCACCGCCATCGCCAGCCGTGCCAGCAACGGTGCCGCCGCCGGCATCGGCAGCGCGCGCTTCAGGGTCAGCAGGCCGCCTTCGCGGTCCAGTGCCAGCTGCACGCCGAAGCCGAACAGGGCCGGCGCCATCGCGCCGAACACGCAGTAGGTGGCCAGCAGATACAGCGGCGCGTGGCCACGCCCCAGCAGCACGCCGAACAACAGGTAGAACAGCACCGGGAACAGCAGCGAGGGCACCGCGAAGGCCGGCGTGCGCCAGGCCCGGCGCAGCTCGGCCTGCAGCTCGGCGATGTAGGGGCGCAGGGCGGCACGCACGGAGGCGCGCGGCGCAGCGTGGGTACGGGTCACGGTGTTCATGCGGCCTCCCGGGTCATGTCGAGGAAGGCGTCGGCCAGTGCCGCGCCCTGTACTTCCAGTTCCTGCAGTCGTGCATCAGCGGCCAGCAGGCGCGCCACCACCGGCTCGGCCGGGCTGGCCAGCAGCTGCAGGTGCGCACCGTCGCGCTGCACCTGCTGCACGCCCGGCCAGTGCTGCACGTCTTCCACCGCGAGGCTGCTGCGGCAGCGGATGCGCCGCGGCCGGTCGGCCAGGCGCAGCTCGGCCAGCGGCGCATCGGCCAGCACGCGGCCCTGTTCCAGCACCACCACCTGCTGCGCCAAGGCTTCGGCCTCCTCCAGGTAATGGGTGGTCAGCAGCACGCCGCAGCCTTCGGCCACCAGCTGCCGGATCGCCTGCCACATCACCTGCCGCGCCTGGATGTCCAGGCCGGTGGTGGGCTCATCCAGGAACAGCACGCGCGGGCGCCCACACAGCGCGATGGCGAACTGCACCGTGCGCTGCTGGCCACCGGACAGCTGCCCATAGCGGCGGCGGGCCAGCTCCTGCAGGCCGGCGCGCTGCAGGACCTCGGCCAGCGGCATCGGATCGGGATAGCAGGCGCTGGCCTGCGCCACCAGTTCATCCACCTGCAGCATCGGCGGCAGGCTGGTGCTCTGCAGCATCACGCCCAGGCCCACGCGGCTGGCGCGCTGCTGCGGATCACCACCGAGCAGCTCGACCTGCCCGGCATCGGCGCGGCGCAGGCCCAGCAGCACGCTGATCGCGGTACTCTTGCCAGCACCGTTGCGGCCCAGCAGGGCCAGGACCTGGCCGGCACGCACCTGCAGGTCGATGCCCTGCAGTGCGGCATGGCCGGCGTAATGCACCTGCACCTGGTGCAGGCGGGCCAGCGGGGCCGTAGTGGGAGCTGCGGTCGGATCCATGGGTGCGGTACCGGTAGCGGGGACGTTGCCATCCTGTGCCGCCCCGGTCACGTTTCGCAGTGGCCGCCGTCAGCTACATCGGGTGACAGCTGTCACTGCCATCCCGCCCCGTGCCACCTGCATGCTGTGCCACACGCTTTGCCACCGGAACCGCTGCTGTCGCCCTTCCGGCCACTCCGCCCGAACGCCTGTGATGGAATGCAATGAACGCTTCTGCCGAGCTGTTGAAGGAACTCCGTATCGACCGCAAGAGCCCGCCGCCGTCCTCCGGGGATGGCCCGGGCGGCCGCCGCTGGCTGTGGATCGCGTTGGTGGTGATCGTGCTGCTGTTGGCCGGCGGTGCCTTCTTCCTGTTCGGCCGCGAGCCGACGGTGGAGGTGGAAACCGCACCGGCAGTAGCGATCCAGCAGGGCAATGCCAGCAGCTCGGTACTCGATGCCAGCGGCTACGTGGTGGCCCGGCGCATGGCCACGGTGTCGGCCAAGATCACCGGCAAGGTGCGCGAAGTGATGATCGAGGAAGGCATGCGGGTAGAGGCCGGCCAGGTCATGGCCACGCTGGACCCGATCGATGCCGATGCACAGCGCAGCCTCTCCGCCTCGCAGGTGCAGGCCGCACGTGCACAGGTGGCCGGCCTGCAGGCGCAGCAGCGCCAGGCCGCCGCCGAAGCCAGCCGCCTGCAGGCGCTGGTCGGCCAGCAGCTGGTCTCGCGTTCGCAGTACGACCAGGCCGTGGCCCAGCGTGACAGCCTCCGCGCACAGCTCGATACCGCGCAGCGCAACGTCAAGGTGGCCAGCGACCAGCTCGCCATCGCCGACCTCGGCGTGGACAACAACATCGTGCGCGCGCCGTTCTCCGGCGTGGTCACCGCCAAGGCCGCGCAGCCGGGCGAGATCGTCTCGCCGCTGTCGGCCGGTGGCGGCTTCACCCGTACCGGCATCGGCACCATCGTCGACATGGAGTCGCTGGAGATCGAAGTGGAAGTGGGCGAAGCCTTCATCGGCCGCGTGCAGCCGAAGATGCCGGTGGAAGCCACGCTCAACGCCTACCCGGGGTGGAAGATTCCCGGCGAGGTGATCGCCATCATCCCCACCGCCGACCGCGGCAAGGCCACGGTGAAGGTGCGCGTGGCGCTGAAGGTGAAGGACCCGCGCATCGTGCCGGAGATGGGCGTGCGGGTCAGTTTCCTGGAACAGGCGCAGCCGCAGGCCACCGCCAGCAAGCCGCAGGGCGTGCGCGTGCCGGCCACGGCGGTGATCGAGCGCGACGGTGCCAGCGTGGCCTTCGTGCTGGGCGATGCCGACCGCGTGCAGCAGCGCGCCGTGCAGGCCGGCCAGGCGATGGGCAAGGACCGCCAGCTGCTGAAGGGCGTGAGTGCGGGTGAAAGCGTGGTGGTCAGCCCACCGGACACCCTGCGCGATGGCGCCAGGGTTCGACTGAAACAAGCGCAGTAACGGCCTGGCGCCCGCGTGGCGCCGCCGGCAGCACCGTTCGATGCATGCCCTCCGGCCCGTGGCCGGCGCGCGTTCCCGTGTCCCACCCTTCGTGGAGAACCCCGATGTCGACCCTGGTTTCACTGCGCAACATCACCAAGACCTACCAACGCGGCCCGGAAAAAGTGCAGGTGCTGCACGGCATCGACCTGGACATCGCCAGCGGCGACTTCGTCGCGCTGATGGGCCCGTCCGGTTCGGGCAAGACCACCCTGCTCAACCTGATCGGCGGCCTGGACAACCCCAGTGACGGCGAGATCAGCATCGAAGGCGAGCGCATCGACCAGATGAGCGGCGGCCAGCTCTCGACCTGGCGCAGCCACCACGTCGGCTTCGTGTTCCAGTTCTACAACCTGATGCCGATGCTGACCGCGCAGAAGAACGTGGAGCTGCCGCTGCTGCTGACCCACCTCAGCGCCGCACAGCGCAGGCGCAATGCCGAGATCGCGCTGACCCTGGTCGGCCTGGCCGACCGCCGCAGCCACCGCCCCAACGAACTGTCCGGCGGCCAGCAGCAGCGCGTGGCGATTGCCCGAGCCATCGTCTCCGACCCGACCTTCCTGATCTGCGACGAACCGACCGGCGACCTCGACCGGCAGTCGGCCGAGGAGATCCTGGGCCTGCTGCAGCAGCTCAACCGCGAACACGGCAAGACCATCATCATGGTCACCCATGACCCGAAGGCCGCCGAGTACGCTACCCACACGGTGCACCTGGACAAGGGCGAGCTGGCCGACGCCCCGCTGGCCCACTGACGGAGGCCCCGGCGATGAAATACTTTTCCCTGGTCTGGGCCCAGCTGTTCCGCAGCCGCACCCGGACCCTGCTGACCCTGCTTTCGGTGGTCGCGGCGTTCCTGCTGTTCGGCATGCTCGATTCGGTACGCGTGGCGTTCAACTCCGGCGGCAGCGTGGAAGGTGCCAACCGCCTGGTCACCGCCTCGCGCCTGTCGATCACCCAGTCGCTGCCGATCCGCCTGGAAACGCAGATCCGCCAGGTCGACGGCGTGCGCGACGTGGCCTATGGCATGTGGTTCGGCGGCATCTACCAGGACCCGAAGAACTTCTTCCCGAACTTCTCGGTGTCGCCCAACTACTTCGACGTCTACCGCGAACTGCAGATCGACCCGGCGCAGCTGGAAGACTGGAAGCAGACCCGCACCGGCGCCATCGTCGGCGAGACCCTGGCCAACCAGTTCGGCTGGAAGATCGGAGACACCATTCCGCTGCAGGCCACGATCTTCCCGCGCGGCGGCAGCAATGACTGGCCGCTGGAACTGAAAGGCATCTTCCGCTCGAAGGACCGCGCGCAGGCAAGCAACGAAGAACGCCAGCTGATGATGAACTGGAAATACTTCGACGAATCCAACGATTACATCAAGAACCAGGTGAGCTGGTACACGATCACCCTGGACAACCCCGACCATGCCTCGCGGGTCGCGCAGGCCATCGATGCGATCTCGGCCAACTCCGACCACGAGACCAAGACCCAGACCGAATCGGCGTTCCAGCAGGCCTTCGTCAAGCAGTTCGCGGATATCGGCATGATCGTCACCTCGATCATGGGCGCGGTGTTCTTCACCCTGCTGCTGCTGACCGGCAACACCATGGCGCAGGCCGTGCGCGAGCGCATTCCCGAGCTGGCCACGCTGAAGACGCTGGGCTTCAAGGACAGCACCGTGCTGACGCTGGTGATGGTCGAGTCGGTGCTGCTGATCGGCCTCGGCGGCCTGATCGGCATGGGCTTGGCCGCGCTGGTGCTGCCGGCGATCGCACCGAAGAGCATGGGCATGCTGCCACCGCACGTACCCACCCCCACCTGGCTGGTGGGCATCGGCCTGATCGTGGTGATCGGCGTCGTGGTCGGGCTGCTGCCCGCGCTGCGCGCCAAGCGCCTGAAGATCGTCGATGCGCTGGCCGGCCGCTGAGGAGGATTCCCGATGAACAGGATCAAGAAGTGGTTGGGCAATGCACTGACCGTGCTGCTGCTGGCGGTGGGCCTGGTGCTGTGGATCGGCCTGCCGTGGGTCGGTGTGCTGGCCGTGGCGGTGCTGGTGGCGCTGTGGCTGCTGCTGACCCGCAGCGGGCGACTGGCGCTGGCGGCCACCCGTATCGGCATCGCCAGCCTGCCGCAGCGCTGGGGTGCCTCCTCGGTGATCGTGGTGGGCATTGCCGGCGTGGTCGGCGTGCTGGTGGCGATGCTGGCCATGGGCGAGGGCTTCCAGGCCACGCTCAACAACACCGGCGATGACACCACCGCCATCGTGCTGCGTGGCGGTTCGCAGGCCGAGACCAATTCGGTCATCACCCGCGAGCAGGTGCCAATGCTGTCCACCCTGCCCGGCATCAGCCGCGATAGCGAAGGCCGGCCGCTGCTGTCACCGGAGCTGTCACAGGTGGTGAACCTCGTGTCCAAGGCCGACGGTACCGACGTCAACGCGCAGTTCCGCGGCGTCGGCCCACAGGCGTGGGCGGTGCATGACAAGGTGAAGATCATGCAGGGGCGCAAGTTCGGCACCGGCCTGCGCGAGATCGTGGTCGGCCAGGGCGCGCAGGGACAGTTCCGCGATCTGGACGTCGGCAAGACACTGACCCTGGGCAACCAAGCCTGGACCGTGGTCGGCGTGTTCGCCTCGGGTGATGCGCACGATTCGGAAATGTGGACCGATGCCGATACGCTGGCCTCCACCTACCAGCGCAGTGCGTGGCAGTCGATCAGCGTGCGCACCGATGGCAAGCCTGGCTTCGAACAGTTCAAGGCGGCCGTGGCGGCCGATCCGCGCCTGAAGCTGGACGTCGAAACCACGCGCGCGTACTACAGCAAGCAGGGCGGTGGCCTGACCAAGCTGATCGACATCCTTGGAAAGGTGATCGGCACGATCATGGCGGTGGGCGCGGTGTTCGGTGCGCTCAACACGATGTACGCCGCAGTCGCGACGCGTGCACGCGAGATCGCCACCATGCGCGCGATCGGGTTCCGCGGCCTGCCGGTGGTGACCGCAGTGATGCTGGAAACCATGCTGCTGGCCTTGCTGGGCGGATTGCTGGGCTGTGCGGTGGCCTGGCTGCTGTTCAACGGTTACAGCGTGTCCACCATCGGCAGCAATTTCAGCGCGGTGGTGTTCAAGTTCCATGTGTCGCCGGAGCTGCTGTGGAATGGGCTGAAGTGGGCACTGGGCATCGGCCTGGTCGGTGGCCTGTTCCCGGCACTGCGCGCCGCGCGCCTGCCGATCACCACGGCGTTGCGCGAGACCTGACCAACGCGCCGGTGTGTGGAGTGATGGATCTGGAGGGCGAAGCGGCGGCTTCGCCCTTTCTTTGTGGGCACGTCATCCACGCATGGCGTGGATCTACTGATGTGGCGTCATCCACGCATGGCGTGGATCTACTGATGTGGCGTCATCCACGCACGGCGTGGATGAACGTTCGCACTCCGTGCATTACAGATCGCGCGACTACCGCCGTTATCGATGCCTCTGCGCATCGAAAACACCTCGCGCGTGACGCTGCGCACAGCACCCCTGTGGATTGTTGGTTGCGATTCATGTTCGGCGCGATGTAACACGCAGGGACAAACGGTTACGAATGAAAACACTCTAGAATCCCGCCCCCCACGTTGGTTTGCAGTACCCCACGCGCCCATAGAACGGGCGCATGTTTTTTTCTGAAACACGAGATTTCACGGATGTCCCTGAAGACCACCCCGCTGCGCAACGCGATCGTCATCGCGCTGGCCGCCAGCTGCACCACCCCCGCCTTCGCACAGGATGCGGGCGACAACACCACCAACCTCGACCGCATCGAAATCACCGGCTCGCGCATCCGCCAGGCCAGTGTCGAGACCGCCCAGCCGGTGGTCGCGCTCAACCGCGCCGAGATCGAGAAGAAGGGCTACGTCAACGTCGCCGACATCCTGCAGGACGTGACCGCTGCCGGTTCGCCGAGCATGAGCCGCGCTTCGTCGCTGACCTCCTCGCGCGACTTCGGTGGCATGTATGTCAGCCTGCGCAACCTGGGCCCGGAACGCAGCCTGGTGCTGATCGACGGCCGCCGCATGGGCGTCAGCGCCGGTGGCTATTCCGACCTCGCTTCGATTCCCTCGGCCATCGTCGAGCGCGTGGAAGTGCTGACCGACGGTGCGTCGGCGCTGTACGGCTCGGACGCCATCGCCGGTGTGGTCAACATCATCACCCGCAAGAATTTCGACGGTGGCGAAGCCAGCGTCTACGTCGGCCAGTACGGCGAAGGTGACGGCCAGAAGCGCTCCTACAGCGCCACCTTCGGCAAGACCTTCGACCGCGGCTGGTTCAGCGTGGGTGCCGAGCGCACCAAGGAAGACGAAGTGATGGGCGGCGCGCGTGAGTTCACCCGCTACGTCAACGGCCCGCGTCATCCGAACGATGGCCTCAACGGCACCACGCCGTGGGGCAGCGTCACCGTCGGCGGCAAGCCGGTGACTGTCGGCCCGGGCGGTGACCCGACCGATGCAGCCAACTTCCACACGCTGAATCCGGCCGATGGTGCCAACACCAAGACCAACATGAGCCTGCTGACCGGCCTGGAGCGCACTTCGGTGTTCGCCAACGGTGGCTTCTCGATCACCGACAACCTGCGCATCGTCGCCGATGCCCTGTACAGCAAGCGCGAATCGAGCAAGCACCTGGCCGGTTACCCGTACTCGGTGACTGCCGCACAGGCGCGCAGCGGCACCCGCGCCGCCCTGTCCAAGGACAGCGCATTCAACCTGTGGGGCCAGGACGTGCTGTTCTCGCACCGCACCGAAGAAATGCTGCGTGGCACCGAGAACAACATGGAGACCAAGCGCGGCAGCCTGGGTCTGGAAGGCAGCTTCGACACCGGTTCGCGCTACTGGGACTGGAACGTCAACTACACCTACAACCGCAATGAAGGCGAGCGCATCGGCACGGGCAGCATGTACCAGCCCAACGTCAACCAGGCCGTCGGCCCGTCCTTCATCAAGGATGGCGTGGCGTACTGCGGCACGCCGGATGCGGTGATTGCCGGCTGCGTGCCGTGGAATCCGGCCGCGCCGATGGGCTACACCGGCCCGGGCTCGCTGAGCAACCAGGACGTGCAGGACTACCTGTTCGCCCGCTTCGTGGACAAGAGCCAGACCACCACCAAGGTGGCCAGCGCCAACATCTCCGGCTCGCTGTTCACCCTGCCGGCCGGCGACGTGCTGACCGCGATGGGCTTCGAGCACCGTACCGAAGAAGCACGCTACACCCCGGACCTGATGGTGCAGAACGGCCAGATCGCCGGCACCAGCGGCAAGCCGACCCAGGGCGACTACTCGCTGAGCGAGGTCTACCTGGAACTGCAGGTGCCGCTGCTGGCCGACATGGCGTTCGCCCGTGAGCTGTCGCTGGACGTGGCCGGTCGTTACTCGGATTACAACAACTTCGGTTCGACCACCAACAGCAAGTTCGGCGTGAAGTGGAAGCCGATCGACAGCCTGCTGGTGCGCGCCACCTACGGCACCGGCTTCCGTGCGCCGACCGTGGACGATCTGTACGGCGGCACCGTCAGCAGCCGTGACTCGTTCACCGACCCGTGCGATACCTCGTTCGGCACCGCCGCCACCAGCGCCGCGGTTGCCGCACGCTGCAAGGCCCTGAACGTGCCGGCCAACTTCCGCCAGCTCAACAGCGACGGCAGCGTGGCCAGCAAGCCGGGCCAGCAGGCCACCACCGATTTCAACTCGGGTTCCAACCCGGAGCTGAAGCCGGAAACCGCCAAGACCTGGACCGTCGGCCTGGTCTACAGCCCGGACTTCGTGCAGGGCCTGGACGTCAGCCTGGACTGGTGGAAGATCCGCATCAACAACGCCATCGTCGGCGAGTCGGCCACCAGCATCCTGGAACAGTGCTACGTGCAGGGTTCGGACGCGGCCTGCGGTCGCTTCACCCGCGGCAGCAACGGCCAGGTCAACGCGCTGGACCGCTCGCTGGTCAACGCCGGCTACCGCGAAACCGCCGGCTATGACATCAGCGCGCGCTACCGCCTGCCGGAAACCACGTTCGGCAAGTTCGCCGTCACCTGGAACACCACCTACACCGACTACCTGGAGCAGCGTAACGACAACGCCGTCACCACGCCGGTGGAACAGCTGACCAGCTGGGGCGGCAACTTCCGCGTGCGCTCGACCTTCAACCTGGACTGGCAGTACGGCAACCTGGGCATTGGCTGGACCGCGCGTTACTACTCCAGCATGAAGGAGAAGTGCTCCTACATGGACGAGTGCAACCTGCCGGACTTCAGCTCGGCCTACACCGATGCCTCGCCGACCAACAAGGTGGGCTCGAACACCTTCCACGACCTGCAGGTGCGTTACAGCCTGCCGTGGAATGGCACCGTGTCGCTGGGCCTGAACAACGTGTTCGACCACCAGGGTCCGGTGATGTACAGCCAGCCGAACAGCAGCTTCGTCTACTACGGCGGCTTCGACATCGGTCGTTTCATGTACATGAAGTACCAGCAGCGCTTCTAAGCCTGCACCCGCGTTCCCGTTCCGGCCAACTCTCTCCTGGCCGGAGATGGAAGCAGAACGGCGCCCCTCGGGGCGCCGTTCTTTTTTTGCCGGAACCGGGGTCGGATCCCTTCGCAACGCGAAGGGCTCTGACCCCTTTTCTCAGCTCAGCCCGGGGGTCAGAGCCCTCCGCGTTGCGGCGGGATCCGCCCCCTCGCCGCCCGCATCGCCCGCACGTTCTCGCCGACGAACAGCACCAGCCCGGCCCAGATCACCGCAAAACCAATCGCCTTGCCGGTATCGAACGCTTCGTGGAAGAAGAACACGCCCAGCAGCAGCTGCAGGCTCGGCGCGATGTACTGCAGGATGCCGACCAGCGACAGCGGAATGCGCTTCACCCCGTAGGCGAAGCCGATCAGCGGCACGGCGGTGACCACGCCACCGAACACCAGCAGCAGATCGTTGCGCCAGCCCCAGCCGTGGAAGAACGCGCCGCCATGGCCGCTCTCGGCCCACACCGCAAACGCCAGCGCGGGCAGGAACAGATACAGGCTCTCCACGCCCAGCCCGGCCACCGGATCGACCGACACCAGCTTGCGCAGCAGCCCGTACAGGCCGAACGAACACGCCAGGCCCAGCGCGATCCACGGCGGCGTGCCAGCATCGATGGTCAGCCAGGCCACGCCCACCGCGGCCATTGCCACCGCGATCCACTGCACGCGGCGCAGGCGCTCCTTCAGTACCAGCACGCCCAGCAACACATTCACCAGCGGATTGATGAAGTAGCCCAGGCTGGTTTCGATCACATGCCCGGCGTTGACCGCCCAGATGTACAGGCCCCAGTTGAAGGCAATGGTCAGGCTGGATACCGCCAGGATCGGCAGCGCGCGCGGCTGCGCGGCGATCTTCCGCCACCAGCCCAGGCGCGCGGTCAGCAGCAGCCACGCCACCACCAGCACCGTGGACCAGATGATGCGGTGGGCGATGATCTGGAACGACGGCACCTCGTTGAGCAGATGCCAGTACACCGGCACCAGCCCCCACAGCACGAAGGTGGACGCGGTAACCCATAGACCGCGGCGTTGTTCCTTCTCGTCCATGCTCACTTCTTCCAGGTCCTTGCCATGGTCAGCACCACCACGCCCAGCAGGATGACCGCCATCGCCAGGAAATCGCGCCAGCCGAACTGCTCGCCATTCAGTGCCGCGCCCAGCAGCACCGCGATGACCGGATTGACGTAGGCATAGCTGCCGGCCAGCGCCGGGCGCACGTTGTGCAGCAGCCAGACATAGGCGGTGAACGCCACGATGGAACCGAACACGCACAGGTAGGCCATGGCCAGCAGGCCGCCGGTATCGGGCAGCGTAGTCGGGCGCTCGCCCACCGCCAGGCCGATCAGCACCAGCAGCACGCCACCGCAGATCATCTGCCCGGCGGCGGTCATGAACGGACCCGGCAGGTCCAGGCCACGCGCCCACACCGAACCGAATGCCCAGCCGACCGGTGCGATCAGCAGCAGCACCAGCCCGGTGGGCGACGCCGTGAGGCTGCTGCCGGCATTGAGCCAGACCACGCCGATGAAACCGACCGCGATGCCCAGCCATTCGCCGCGGCTGGCGTGCTGGCCGCGAAACGCGGAGAACAGCGCCATCCACAACGGCACCGAAGCCACAGCCGTTGCGGCCAGGCCGGAGGACACTTCGCGCTCGGCGAGCACCACCATGCCGTTGCCCAGCACCAGCATGGTCACGCCCATGATGACCAGGTTGCGCCACTGCCGCAGGCTCGGCCGCGGCATCTTCCAGAACAGGCGCAGGGCCAGGTACATCAGGCCGCCGGCGATGATGAAGCGGCTGCCGGAGACCATGGTGAGCGGCAGCGCGCCGCCGTGCAGGGCCTTGGCGATGCCCAGGTAGGTCGAGCCCCAGACCACGTAGACCAGCAGCAAGGCCAGCGCGACAAGGCCACCCCGGGGGGCAGCCGCAGAAGGAACAGGGGAAGCCGACATGACGCACCAGCAGGCAGGGGAAAAGGGATTCTAGAAGGTTCGGGTGACGGAAATAACCCCGGTTCCCGAACTGGATCTGCGACCCCACGGCCCAGTCAGAGTTTCTGGCACCACCGGTGGGCTGAAGCCCTAGCGGCCTCTTCCCTTGGGAGCGGAATTCACAGGCAAAGCATGACGCTTTCTACCGAAGCTCCAGTAACTGGGATCCACGTCATGAATCCCTGCTTCGCGATCATTGAAAACGGATCTGCCCAGCATGAGTTGGGCCACCGATCTGAAAAGGAGAAACCAATGGATGGCATTCCGCTCCCCCTCACCCCAGCCGTGGGATTGGCTGGCACTTCAATGCTCTGCTCACCGATTGAACCAGTCACGATTGCCGTCGCAATCGTCATCGCCGTTCTCCCCGTATAAGGAACACAGACATGAAACCCACCGCACTGCCGAGGCAGAAACTCCCGGTTGGTATGCATGGTTCATGCATCCTGATCGAGACGACGGGAGCTGGTTGCGCCGCAGTTGGCGTCGTTGTCGGCATCCTGATCAATCGTGGCATTCATCCGGTCTGACGTGAATCGGCGGTGGGCTGGATACCCGGCCCACCGCATTGGAGGCGGTATGGAACGTCCGAGGCAAATGCTTGACCTGGCTGATGATCCTTCCCAGCTTCAGAAACTGAAGACTGCTCATGGAAGGAACACCTCACTCCTCAGCGCGCTTGAAGCAACAGGACAAGCGAATCGAATTCGCGGCTGGAGCAAACGCATCCGCGGTGACGGCAGCGCCGAGATGAATCGTGAATTGATGCTTTCCATCTGCCGGGAGTTCGATCTGGCGACGCTGAAGCAGCACTTCGGCAGGGAATGCTGGAACCATCTTGAAAGCGCGCTCTACACGACGCCTGGACGATTTTTCGTCAAGCACCCTCTGGCTGGGATGGTCATCTACAAGGACGAGTTCGTGCAGGTTCACTACATGCACAGGCCGCCGTGCCAGCTCACGGCAGCTTCAGAGGGCAACATCGAGACAGGGATCACGATCACCGGGACGGACTCGCTGTTGCTCTTCGCGCAGACAGAGCACGTCAACCACCAGACGTTCTCCGTTGTGCACGACGCAGCGGCGGCGCCGGTGCTGGGCCCTCCCTCCAATGGGGACTCCCGATCAGGAGACTTCGTGTTTCTTGAGGGTGGTAGACAGGGCATGCGACTGCTCCAAGGGGATGCGCCGACGTCGATGGTCGTTTGCCTTGCGGCGCTGCCGAGATATGAATCAACCAGGCACTTCTCCCTCAGGACCAGCCGGCTGGCCGGCTGCACAGCAGCCAGCGTCACTGACTCCCGTCTCCAGCTCATCGCTGCGGCACTCGCGCATCTATGCGGCAACGGAGCTGTGAGTTCGCTTCTTGATCTATCTCACCATCCGACGACGTTCGTGCGCTGGAGTGCCCTCAGGGCGCTCTATCAGGTCGATGCGGAATCGGCCTCTACGCGGCTGTCGGAAATGAGAGAAGACGATCCGAATGATGAGATCAGAAACCTCGCGGCCCGTTCATTGGAACAAGGATGAAATTCCATGCCCGTCCAGATAGCAGACCCGTCGATTGATTCGATCACACTGACGGATCTTGTCGATCACCTCCAGCAATCGTCATTCGATCCACGTGACCAACACTCGATGTTGGCGATGGCTCCCATGCTCAAGAGGCTGGGAAACAACCGTACATTTCTCAGCGATGTCATTTGCGCCGAGCTCAAGGATTCGAAGGAAATCCAGGTCGACAATGACTACACACCACAAGTCATCATGCTTCACGCCCCCCAGTCTTCAGGTCAGAGCTACTTCATTCGCGCATGCTTCTGGCCCGGAAAGAATGACGAGATTCTTGGCGCAAGTGGCCCCGGAGCATTCTTCTACGGTGTTCCGCATGACCACAATTTCAACTTTCTGACGATTGGCTACCAGGGACCTGGATACGAAAGCGACTACTTTGAGTACGACTACGCCTCCGTAGCCGGAATCCCTGGCGAGAAAGTGGATCTTCGCTTCACCGAGCGCTCCCAGTTGAAGAAGGGAAACATCCTTCTGTACAGGGCGTTCAGGGACGTACACCAGCAAATCGCGCCCGATGAGTTCTCCGTGAGCATCAACATCATGGAGCACTCCCTGAGAAGCGTAACCATGGATCAGTATGAGTTTGAACCTGGTACAGGGACGATCTCACAGATCATCAATCGGTCCAGTGCATCCGCCCTGTTCATGATTGCCGCCGGAGATACGGATGGAGAGGCGCAGCAGCTGCTGAGAGACATTTTCCGATGCCATCCAATGGAGCGTGTACGGATGGCTGCATTGGAGGCGCTGGTCGCAAATTCTCGCAGCCGTGAGGCGTCGCTGCAGTTGATCGCAATGGTTGAGAGCCGGCACAGCCGTTTCATGCAATCCAGAGCTCGACAGATTGCCGAAAGGATTGAGAAGGGAGCCTCAGATGCTGCACGCTGAACGCCTTTGCAAAACTTACGGATCACGCGTAATCCTGCATGACCTGGAAGTGCAGGTCGATGCCGGAGAGATTGTCGGAATCATAGGGGCCAATGGTGCCGGCAAAACGACGCTGTTCCGTATCCTCTGCAACCTCATCGCGGCCGATTCCGGCGTCGTCTCCGTTGCCGGGAGTGAGAGCGGAGCGCGGGCTCCATGGTCTGACATCGGCTATCTGCCGGAAGCCCGGAGCCTGTTCCCCGAGGTTACCGTAGGCCGGTCACTGGAGTTCTGGTCTGCCATGAGAGGCATGACGAGATCGGATTCGGTCCGCGCACGTGACCTTTGGCTGGGCAAGATCGGGCTTCTTGATCGCGCGTCACACCGGGTTTCCAGCCTGTCAAAGGGCAACCTGCAGAAGCTCCAGATTGCAGCGTGCATGCTTCATTCACCGAAGGTGCTTGTACTGGACGAGCCCTTTTCAGGACTGGATCCGGTCAATCAGGTTGCGGTCGTCGAGCTGATCTCGGCCGCAGCGCGTCAAGGTGCAGCGGTGCTCCTGTCGGCGCATCACATTGAACTTCTGCAGCGGTTCTGCGGAAGGATCCTGGTGCTCAAGAACGCGCAACTCCAGCCTGCCAAGGCTGAGGACCTTCATCTGCCCGCGGGCGCTCATGACCAGGATGACTTGGGCGATTCCCCATCGCAGGCATCAACGTCACGGGAGGAGAGAGCATGCGCATGAGCCACTATGTCAGGGTCAGCGGCTTTGAGTTCAGGCGGCACCTGGATATTCGCGGCGAGCTGGTGGGTCTTCTCCTGCTGGCAGTGATTGCTTTGGTGAAACTGGGAGGCGATGCCATTCTGGCGAGGGAAGCCGCGACCACGATCCAGATTCCAGCCGGAGGAACTCCCGTGGCCGGATTGAGTGAGGGACGCTTCCATTTCACCAATACCCAGGGCGGCGTTGCCGCTAACGGACAGCCAACGCTATCGATGGACTCAGGTGACTATGTACTCCGCGTCACACAGTCACCCGGCTGGATCGCCGAGTTGCAACGCACGCTCGATTCGCTTCAGCGTCAACGCTTGCTTGAGACGCTCGGAGTGTCCGCCGACCAGCTGCAGCATGCTGACTCACCGGCGTCACTGAAGGTAATGAATCTCGCCGGAGTACCGGTTCTCCCGAACTCATCACTCACCGCTCTTTCGATCAGCATGGTCGTACTGACCACACTTGCCATTCTCGGTTGCCTGGGCATGTTGTTTCAGGGCTTGCTTGGTGAGCGCTTTGCTCATGTGACAGAGATGATCCTCAGTGCCTCCCCGCCGGGCTTCTGGCTCGACTGCAAAGTTGCAGCATCCATCTGTCATGGCATGAAGACGATTACGATCTATGGCGTTTACGCGGCTTTCGCCTGGATGCTCATGTCGGGATCGACCAGCGTGTTCGCAGATATTTCCAGCCGGAGCTTGGGCCTCGTAGTTGGCCTGTTTGCATTCTGTTTCTTGGGTCTCATGCTGTGGAACTGGTTCTTTGCCGCGTGCGCTACCGCAATCCGGTCACCCCATTCAGCATTCCGCAACACCCTCGCGGCGTTTCCTTTGACCATGATCATGATCGGTTTCGGGGGTCTACGGGCACCGGAGGGACTATTCATGCAGGCCATGTCGCTCTTTCCGTTCACTTCAATGGCGGCAATGCCGATCCGCCTGCTCTACGTGGAAGTGCCGATGTGGCAGCTTCTGGTGTCAATAGCGCTTCTGGCAGCTAGCGCAGCCATTTTGAGGTCCTGGGCCAGGAGAAACTTCAGGGACGCCATCGTTTCCCCGCTCGACGGGACGGCTTCAGCGCTTCATTGAGTCGATCATGTGACAAATGGGGACCATCGCGTACGACGATCTAGCTATGGTCCCTCCCCCCTCACGCTGTCACCCTGTGCGGTCCCCATGCCCTGCCCGCCCTCCGGCACCCGGCGTTGACGTGGGATGCAGTACCTAGGAGGCTGGCTGGCAGCGCCCCACGCGCGCCCCTGGCACCGATCTTTCCCGCATGGAAGCACCGCATCGAGGATCCTCACCCAGATGAGCACCACGTCCCAACCTGCTGTCCCCAGCACCGACGGCGCCGCGCTGCGCCGCTCGATCTCCAATACCCTCAAAGGCTCCGCCGGCAACCTGGTGGAGTGGTATGACGTCTACGTGTACTCGGTGTTCGCCGTGTACTTCGAGTCGCAGTTCTTCTCGCCCGAAGACAAGAACTCCACCATGTACGTGTGGGCGATCTTCGCCGCCACGTTCCTGATGCGCCCGATCGGCGCCTGGTTCTTCGGCCGCTTCGCCGATCGCCACGGCCGTCGCCTGGCGCTCACCGTGTCGGTCACCCTCATGGCCGTCTGCTCCTTCCTCATCGCGATCACGCCCACGGCGGCCAGCATCGGCATCTGGGCGGCGATCATCCTGCTGTTCGCACGCCTGCTGCAGGGCTTCGCCACCGGCGGCGAGTACGGCGCCAGCGCCACCTACATGTCCGAGGCCGCCATTCCCGGCCGCCGTGGCTTCCTGTCCTCGTTCCACTACGTCACCCTGGTCGGTGGCCACGTGCTGGCGCAGCTCACCCTGTTCCTGATGCTGAATGTCTGGGGCAAGCCGGAGATCTCCGAGTTCGGCTGGCGGATCGCCTTCGGCATCGGTGGCATCGCCGCGGTGGTCGTGTTCTGGCTGCGCCGGGGCATGGACGAGACGATGGAAGAATCGTCGATCGAGGCCGCGCGCGAAGGCAAGGCGAAGAAGTCCGGTTCGATGTACGAACTGATCGTGCACCAGTGGCGTCCGCTGCTGCTGTGCTTCCTGATCACCGCCGGCGGCACCATTGCCTTCTACACCTACTCGGTGAACGGCCCGAAGATGATCCAGAGCGCCTTCGCGGGCAACGACCCGATGACCGGCACCGTGATCAACCTGGCCGTGCTCACCGTCCTGATGGTGCTGCAGCCGGTCGGCGGCTGGCTGTCTGACATCATCGGCCGCAAGAGCCTGCTGGTGTTCTTCGGCGTGGGCGGCGTGCTGTACAGCTGGTACCTGATCACCCAGCTGCCGCACCAGCACGATGCCACCTTCGCCTTCCTCACCCTGGCGCTGGGCTTTGTCATCCTCACCGGTTACACGTCCATCAACGCCGTGGTGAAGGCCGAACTGTTCCCCACCCACATCCGTGCACTGGGCGTGGGCCTGGGCTATGCGCTGGCCAATTCGCTGTTCGGTGGTACCGCCCCGCTGCTGTACCAGGGCGCGCTGAAGACCGGCCACGTCGACTGGTTCGCCATCTACGTCACCGCCACGATCGCGGTATCGTTGGTGGTCTATGTCTTCTTCCTCACCAACAAGGGCCCGAACTGGCTCGACGGCACCCGCAAGTAAGGGCGTCGTACTGATCGCAGCCACCGGTGCAATGCCGGTGGCTGCAGCGTCTCCGGCGTCGCCGCTGATGTGGATCGCGGCGGCGCTTGCCGCAGCCACGGCACTGGCCTGGCTGCTGCGCCGCCCCAGCGCGCAGGCCACATGGCCGCGCATCGGCTTCGGGGTGGCCTTGCTGGTGTTCTCTGCCGCATTGGTGCTGCAGCTGGCGGTGGACCTGGGCAACGGCCACAGCTCCCTGGCGATGAGTACCCACCCGCGCGGCGGGCAACTGCACCCGATGGGCATGCGCACGATGGTGGCGTGCTATCTGGCCGTACTCGCCGCCAGTGGCTGGGGCGCGTGGGCGCTGCTGCGCCGGCGCCGATGAGCGCGACTGGGTAGAGTCGACTGTTAGTCGACTGCTCTCCCTAACGAGGCATGAAACCCGCGCTTCGCGCATAGTCGACTAACAGTCGACTCTACCTCCGTCGTCGCACCGGATTGCCGGCCAGCGGCCGGCACTACCCTCAACGGCGGGCGGCGTCGCTCTTCTCACGGGCGCCGTGGAACTCCGACTCCTTCTCCCACTGCGGCCAGCGGCGGCTGTTGGCCAGCTCGGCGCCCAGGTCGTAGACCAGCAGGGTGTCGGCGGCATGGCCGGCCGGGTCCCAGCTCGGGGTCCAGGCGTCGCAGGCCTGATGGTAGCAGTCGGCGAAGTACTTCTCGCGCAGCGCGCGGCCGGCCTCGACGCCGCCGTCCAGCTTGTCCAGGCCCGGGCCGATGGTGATGGCCGGCACGCCCAGGCGGGCGAAGGCGAAGTGATCAGCGCGGTAGAAGAAGCCCGCTTCCAGGTTCGGGTCGGGGCTGTAGCTGCGGCCGCGGGCCTTGGCCACGCGCTCCAGGTCGCCTTCCAGCGACACCCGGCCCTTGCCCCACGAGGCGATGTCACGGGTCGCGCCATCCGGGCTGAACATTTCGATGTTCAGCACGGCAGCGGTCTTTTCCAGCGGTGCCAGCGGGTGTGCGGCGTAGTAGCTGGCACCCAGCAAGCCCTTCTCTTCGGCCGTCAGGGCGACGAAGTACAGGCTGCGCTGCGGCGGCGGGCCGGCGGCGAACACGCGGCCCAGTTCCAGCACGGTGGCCACGCCGGTGGCGTTGTCGATGGCGCCATGGCGGATGCGGTCACCCTTGGCATCGGGCTGGCCGATACCGAAGGCATCCCAGTGCGCCGAGAAGATCACGGCCTCATCGCCATGCTCGCCACCGGGCAGCTTGGCCACCACGTTGCGGGTCACCACCGGCTCGCGCTTGATCGCGAAATCCACGCTCAGCTTCGCGTTGTCCAGCACCACCGGACGGAAGTCGGCCTGCATGGCCTTGCGCTTCTCGGCGTCGAAATCCAGGCCGGCGTCGGCGAAGATCGCCTCGGCCAGTTCGCGCTGCATCCAGCCACGCAGCGGCGTGTGCTGGGCCATCGCTTCGGCCTGGCCGCGTTCGATGTCGAACAGCGGTGAGGTGCCCGAGCTCTTCACCGTAGCCCAGCCGTAGGCGGCCGGCGCGGTCTCGTGCACGATCAGCACGCCCTCGGCACCGCGGCGTGCGGCTTCCTCGAACTTGTAGGTCCAGCGGCCGTAGTAGGTCACCGCCTTGCCGTCGAACGCACCCGGCGCATCGGCTTCGAAGTCGGCGTCGTTGATCAGCACCACGGCAATCTTGCCGTGCAGATCCACGTCCTTGTAATCGTTCCAGTGCCGTTCCGGTGCGTCGATGCCGTAGCCGACGAACACCAGCGGTGCGTTGTTGATCTGCACGCGCTTGCGCGGCTGCAGGCTCTGCAGGGTCACGTCCACGCCATTGGCCAGCGTCCGCTTGCCCTTCTTCAGCTGCAGGCTGGCCTTGGCCGGGCCGTCCAGCTGCGCGCGCACCAGCGGCACCTTCTGTACCCAGCTGCCATCGGGGCCGCCGGGCTGCAGGCCGTAGCTGCGGAACTGCTCGATCAGATACTGCACGGTGCGCTCTTCGCCTTCGCTGGCCGGTGCGCGGCCTTCGAATTCGTCCGAAGCGAGCACCTGCACGTGACGCGACAGTGCCTGCGGATCGATGCCGCCACCGGGCAGGTCGTTGGCCGCATGGGCCAGGCCCCCGACGAACAGGCAGGACGACAGCAGCAACACACGCATCGGATTCACGGCAATACCACGGCAGGAAGGGGAGTCACCAGAGTGTAACGTGGTCGTGACACCGCCGCGCAGGCCCCCGGTCAGCGTGATGCGCGGTCCAGCCAGCAGGCCAGGCCCTGCGCGTTCAGCTCGATGTCCATCGCCAGCACCTCGGCCACCGCGGCCTGGTCCAGCGCGCAGCCATGCTGCTGTGCACGTTCCAGGTACAGCGCCTGCAGCGCGGCCAGCAGGCAACGGTGGCGGTCCGGGCGCCCATCGCACTGGCGGCCGATCGTCGCCATTGCATCGATCTGCTCGAACAGGTCGTCGGCCAGCTTCTGCACCTGCTGCACGCGGCCATAGTGGGTCAGGTACATCGCCTGCGGCCCGTAGCCCAGCATGCGCTGGATCGACGCCTTCATCGCCTCCGGATCGAACTGCACCGGTGAGGACGTGGGGAAGATGAAGGCACCCTGCGCACTGTCCAGCTCGCGGTAGGAGATGCCGAAGGTATCGCCGGTGAACCAGCTGCGGCTGCGCGCATCCCACACGCAGTAGTGGTGCAGCGCATGCCCCGGCGTGTGCAGCAACAGCAGTTCACGGCCGGCCAGGTCGATGCGGTGACCATCTTCAGCCACCACCACGCGGGCCTCGGGAATCGCTTCGATGCGGCCATAGCTGCGTGCGATTTCCTCGGCGCCGTAGACCGCCGTGGCACCGGCAATCAGCCGGGTCGGGTCGATCATGTGCGGCGCGCCGCGCGGGTGCAGCACGGCCTTTGCGTTGGGCAGCTGCTGCATCAGCAGGCCGGCGCCACCGGCATGGTCCAGGTGCACGTGGGTCAGCAGCAGCCAGTCCACCGCCTCCACGCCCAGCCCGGCATCGGCCAGCGCCTGCAGCATGGCCGGTACGGACAGGCCGGTGCCGCAGTCGACGAACGCCGCACGGCCGTTCTCGACGATGAGGTAGGCCGCGTCGAAGTCGGGACGCTGGAAGCCGGTATCGATGGTGTGGATGCTGGGATCGGCGGTCATCGGCACGCACCTGGCAGGATCAGGAACAGACCCCCATGGTAGGCGCGGGCGTGGGGCCGGTTCGATGCGGCTTTGGTCGGGTAGTGGCCGGCGCAGGGGGCCCCCCGCCCCGAGCCCCCGGACAAGGAAAATACCGCCCCCGCCCGGGCGGGACGATAGGGACAACGTAGGCCCCGCCCCCCGGGCCCGCCAGGACAATGCAGATGCCGGCCAGCGGCCGGCACTACCTTTGCAGCCAGCGTGGCCGCAGCAGCAGGGCCAGCACCAGCACCGCCAGGAACGCCCCATAGGCGTACAGCACCGCCAGCACCTGCGGCCAGATCGGGCCGGCGCCGGGCTGCACCCGGCCGATGTGGTACCCCCACAGCATCGAGGCGATGCTCAGGGCGAAGGCCAGCGCCAGGGTGGTGGTATCGAACAGGCGCCGCCGCGCGGTGCGCGGCTGGCGCGGAAACAGCCAGTACAGGCTGCCCAGCAGCAGGAACCAGGGCAGGAACAGCAGCAGCGACAACCAGGCCATCGCAGACTCCATGTCATCGCGCCGGGGGCGCGTGGGCATCATGCCATGGGTGCGATGCCGTGGTGGTGGGGGGGGGGGGGGGGGGGGGGGGGGGGGGGGGGGGGGGGGGGGGGGGGGGGGGGAGCGGGGGGGGCGGGGCGGCGCGGCGGGGGGGGGGCGGGGGGGGGGGGGGCCGGCGGGGGGCGCGGTCTGCCCGGGGGGGGCCCCCCCCGCGCCCCGGCACTACCTGTCATTCGGCGCGCAGCACCGCCAACGCGGCCAGCACGGCATCCACTTCTGCTTCCAGCTTGAACAGCTCGCTCTGCAGCTGGTCGCCCTGTTCGGCCTGCTTGATCACGGCGATCAGCTGGCCGGCATCGCGCGGCGAATCGAAGCCTTCGCTCTGGATCAGCAGCGTGCCGTCGCCAGCAGTCAGCTTGAAGTAGAAGCGGCCGTCCTTTTCGCGGTACTGCTTGAACAGCGGCGGTGCCACGCGGGCGACGCCGGCATCCTCGCTGGCGATGTCGCCGGCGCTGGACAGGTCACGCAGGCCCACGGCATGGCGCAGTTCTTCCAGCAGCGGGGCCGCCAGCTGCTCGCGCAGCTGCTGGCCACGGCGCTTGAGCAGCGCTTCGATCTTCTCCGGCTCGGCCATCAGCGCGTTGTAGCGCTCGCGCAGCGGCGACAGCTCGCCGTCGATGCGCTCGAACAGCTGCTGCTTGGCATCGCCCCAGCTGATGCCGGCGGCGAAGGCCTTGGCGAATTCGGCGGTCTGTTCCGGGGTGGCAAAGGCCTGGTACATCTGGAACAGCGCCGAGCCTTCGGTGTCCTTCGGCTCGCCCGGTGCACGCGAATCGGTGAGGATCGAGAACACCAGCTTCTTCAGCTCGTCGCGCGGCACGAACAGCGGAATGGTGTTGTGGTAGCTCTTGCTCATCTTGCGGCCGTCCAGGCCGGCCAGGGTGGCCACCTGCTCGTCGATCACCACGTCCGGCAGCGGGAAATACTCCTTGCCGTACACGTGGTTGAAACGCTGGGCGAAATCGCGCGCCATCTCGATGTGCTGGATCTGGTCGCGGCCCACCGGCACCTGGTTGGCCTTGAAGATGAGAATGTCGGCGGCCATCAGCACCGGGTACATGAACAGGCCGGCGCTGACGCCCGCATCCTCGTCCACGCCCTCTTCGCGGTTCTTGTCCACCGCCGCCTTGTAGGCGTGGGCACGGTTGAGGATGCCCTTGCTGGCGATGGCGGTGAGGAACCACATCAGCTCGGTGGTCTCGCGGATGTCGCTCTGGCGGTAGAACCACACGTGTTCCGGGTCCAGGCCGCAGGCCAGCCAGCTGGCCGCAATCTCCAGGGTCGCGCGCTGGGTGCGCTGCGGGTCCTGCGATTTGATCAGGCTGTGCAGGTCGGCCAGGAAGAAGAAACTCTCGATGTCCGGCGCGCGGCTGGCCGCGATGGCCGGACGGATGGCGCCAACGTAGTTGCCCAGGTGGGGCGTGCCGGAGGGGGTGATGCCGGTAAGGACTCGGGTCGTCATGACTGCGTGGGGTAACCTTCGATGAACGGGGCCAGTTTACCGTGCCCGCGACCAACCCCGTCAGGGCCTGCGGCGCGTTTGTTCACCCAACCCCGCTGGAGACGCCCGATGAAACGCCTGCTGCCCCTGCTGCTGATCCTGCCCCTGGCCGGCTTCCGCCCGGCCCCGCTGCCGCCGCCGGTCTCCCCGGACGGCCCGGTCCGCATGAGCCTGGTCGACCGCGACCGCGGCACCGAACTGCGCAGCTACCCGGCCGACGGCCAGCGCTGGGTGGCCGGCGAGCGCGGCCATCGCTATGCGGTGCGCCTGTACAACGACAGCCCGCGGCGCGTGCTGGTGGTGCTGTCGGTGGACGGCATCAACGCCATTTCCGGCGAAGACGCCAATCCCTCGCAGACCGGCTACGTGCTCAACCCCGGCCAGAGCGCGGACATCACCGGCTGGCGCAAGAGCCAGGACGAGGTGGCCCAGTTCGTGTTCAGCAGCCCGGGCGGCAGCTATGCCAGCCGCACCGGGCGCCCGGACAACGTGGGCGTGATCGGCATCGCGGTGTTCAACGAACGCGCCGTGTGGCGACCGGAGCCGCGTCCGATCCTGCGCCGGCCAGCCTCGCCGGCGCCGATGGCTGAAGCCTCGGCCGCGTCCGCCGATGCCCGCGCCGGCCGTGCCGAAGGCTATGCCGCAAGATCGCAGGCCCCGGCACTGGGGACCGGCCACGGTAACCGCGAAACCTCGCAGGTGCGTGACACCACCTTCGAGCGCGCCAGCCGCGATCCGGCCTACGTAACCGAGCTTCGCTACGACAGCGCCCGCAACCTGCGCGCACGCGGCATCATGCTGGATGCGCGCTCGCGCCTGCCGCGCGAACCGCAGGCCTTCCCCAACCGCTACGTGCCCGACCCGCCAGCACGCTGAGACAGACAGCACGACGCCCGCACCATCACGGTACGGGCGCCGGGCTGTGGGGGCGCGCTGTGGGGGAAGCGCAACGGACTTACTTGAAGTCCGGGTAGTCCTTGCGGACGCTGTCGGAGAACTCGCTCACTTCCTTCTCAGCGCGGTCCTTGGCCCAGCCATAGCGTTCCTGCAGACGGCCTGCCAGGTACTCGGCGTTGCCCTCGGCCACATCGAAATCGTCGTTGGTCAGATCGCCCCACTTGGCCTGTGCCTTGCCCTTGAGCTGCGACCACTTGCCGGAAATGATGTCTTTGTTCATTGCTGGAACCCTTGGTTGCAACGGCGTTCTTACCGTGGTTCCAGCTTCGCGCACCGGCTGTTGATCGACGGTCAATCTGCAATGAAAGGCACGCTCACGTGCTTGAATGATTCACCACCGGCGTTCCTGCTGACGCCCACGAAAAAGGCCGGGAGAAACTCCCGGCCTTTTCCATTCGGCACCACCCCGGGCTCAGTTGCCCTTGGCGGCATCCTCGACCTTCTCACCAGCCTTCTGCACATCCTTGCCGGCGCCGGCAACGGTGTTGCAGCCAGCCAGCATGGCCACCGAGAACATCGACAACAGCATCAGGGCAACTACACGCTTCATGGTCTTCTCCTGGGGTTCGCCACTACATGGTTTTTCATCGCGCTGGGCCGTCCCGCAACGGGAAGGCCTCGCGTGAAGTGCAATCTGGCGTCTGCCGCGTGCAGCGAGTGTGAACAGGGGTCGGAACCATTCAGCCCGGGGGGTCGCCGGCCTCAATCACGCATCAGCGTGGACTTGCCGAACAGGCTCTCCACCAGGTCCACGGCCAGCTCGGCGGTCGCGTTCTGCTTGTCCAGCAACGGGTTCAGTTCAACGATGTCCAACGAGCCCATGCGGCCGCTGTCGGCGATCATCTCCATCACCAGCTGCGCCTCGCGGTAGTTCACCCCGCCCGGCACTGTGGTGCCCACGCCCGGGGCGATGCTCGGGTCGAGGAAGTCCACATCGAAGCTGACGTGCAGGTGGGTGTTCTCATCGATGCCGGCCAGCGCCGCTTCGACGGTGCGCTTCATGCCGTTCTCGTCGATGTAGCGCATGTCGTAGACATCGACCTTGTGGGTCTTGATCAGGCGTTTCTCGTCCGGGTCCACCGAACGGATGCCGATCTGGTGCATCTGCGCCGGGGTGATGGCCGGGCTGTTGCCGCCCAGCTGGGTCAGCGCGTCCGGGCCGAGGCCGCACAGGCAGGCCACCGGCATGCCGTGGATGTTGCCCGACGGGGTGACATCGCTGGTGTTGAAATCCGAATGCGCATCCAGCCACAGCACGCGCAGGGTCTTGCCCTGTTCGCGGCACCAGCGGGCGACGGCGGTGATGGAACCGATGCCCAGGCAATGGTCGCCGCCCAGCATGATCGGCATGCGCCCGGCCTGCAGTTCAGCGTAGCTGGCGTCCATCAGTGCGCGGTTCCAGGCCACCACCTCGTCCAGGTGTCGGTAGCCCTGCACCGGCGAGGTCCATGGGTTGCGCGGGCCATCCAGGTTGCCCAGGTCGCGCACGTCCACGCCGCGCGCCTCCAGCGCCTCCGGCAGGCCGGCCACGCGCAGGGCTTCCGGGCCAAGCCGCGCACCACGATGGCCCGCACCCACGTCGGTGGGCACGCCGATCAGGGTGACGGAAATGGGGTGGGCCATGGGTGCCTCCTGCAGACGAAAAAGAAGCACAGTCTAGCCAGAGCGATGTGACACCACTCGCGGCGGTGCAGCAGGAATATTCAACGGCCAGAGCGCGGCAAGCACTCCCCAGGCTCTACGGAATCCTGCCCTCCTCCCTGCCGCCTTCCCCCGGGACGTGCGATCAGCCCCACAACAAGACCGGATGACGCAGTTCCCTTGACCGCGACAATGGGAGTACCGAGTATCCGCGGGAAGGCAACGTGGGAAACGGCTGTTCGAACCCAAGGAGAGTGGTTTGCAGAATCTGTACAGCAGGGACGCGTCAGGGCTCCCCATGGATTGGGAGGCACATTGAACATCGCCCGCACGTTCGCGCTGTTGGCGCTGGGTGTTCTTTCAGCCTCTTGCACGGAGGCCGATGACGCCCCGGTTGAGTGCACTGCAGGTGGCAATGCAACCTTGAGCCCGGTGGATGCCGATGGCTTTGACGCTATCGTTTTTGGCGAGATTCACGGGAACGTCCAGACGCCGCAATTGTTTTTCGACGCTGTCTGTAAATTCGCATCGAAATCAAGTCCACCCCTTGTAGGCGTGGAGATGCCCGCCTCTTCCATCAAAGCCGTCAGAGACTCAGCCGGACGCGGGAGGCAGGAGGTGTTCAAGGACGTCTTCTGGGCCAGATCGAGGGACGGTCGATCAAGTGTCGCGAACCTGGAACTGATCGAACGCCTCGCCCGACTGGAGTCAGAGGGATTCATTCGACTTGTTGGGTTCGACAAGCGAGTAACGGGTAGAGAGGATTTTGGCGCAAGCTCGTTGTCAGCATTGGCGTCCGAGGAGCAAGCGACCGGTGGGAAGGGCAAATGGATTCTGCTCACCGGCCGGGGTCACTCAAGATTTGGCAATGACCCGTTGAGCCTGTCGTACGCCCTCGTCCAAAGCGGACGCAGCACCAGCGTTGTGGATCTGACCTTGGCCACTGGAACTACCTGGGCCTGCGTGTTGGGCGAATGCAAGGTTCAGCAAACCGGAAGCGGTGAGTGCGAGAGCTCCTCCATGCCGAGGGATCCCGCACCAGGCACTCGTCTACAGGTCACCCATCTCTGCATTGATTCAGCAACTGCATCTGCGCCGGCGGCAGACACAGCGACCGCCAGCGGCGAGTAGTCGATCGTGTCGCCTCCGCGCAGGCCCCGGCGCACCGGGGTCACGCCCGGCCTCCCTCCGTTGTTGGGCAGCACGGTGTCGATCGGCCATCTTCAGGCCGGGGCGTTACGTGCCGACGCTATCATCCCCTCTCCCCAAGGATGACCGGACAGCGCATGGCCACCGACGTCTTCGCCGCCGCCCAGAGGCAGCTGCTCGACCTGCAGCAGCGCATCCATGGCTTCAGCCTGGACGAGGCCGATGAGTACGAACTGGATATCACCGATCCGGCCGGTCCGCCGTGGTCGGCACTGCAGACGCGGCTGACTGTGGCGCCGCTGTACGGTGGCCTGCATATCGAATTCTTCGGCAATCCCTGGGACGAGGCGTTCGAATGGACGCTGGCCTGCCTGACCGATCCAGCGGTGGCGTCGAGTGTGATGTCGCTGAGCTTCACCGGCGGCGACGAAGGCGCCAATGGCACCCGCGAATGGCAGTTCACGCCGCTGCTGGACAGCGACGTGCAGTTCCCGCGGCTGCGCTCGCTGGTGATCGCGCCCACCGCGCCGGAACACCACAACACCTCGTTGATCCAGCGCGCGGGCTCGATCATGGAGGAAGGTGGCGAGATCGCCCGCTTCGCCCGCCGCGCACCGTACCTGACCGAGCTGGTGGTGCCCAATGCGCCTGATGCCAGCTTCTTCGACGTCCCGCTGCCGCACCTGAACCTTCTGCGGATTGGCGGCGGCTTTGATACCCAGCACTTCATCGAACACTTGGCCGCAGCGCGCAACCTGCCGGCGCTGGGCCTGCTGGATTTCAGTGAATCCACCGAACTTCAGTTCACCTGGGCCGATGCGCGGGAGGCTGAGGCGGTGACGCCTTTCGCTGCGTATGAGCGACTGTTTGCCAGCGATGCGTTCGCGCCGCTGCATACCTTCCGCCTGCGCAACAGCGCGCTTTCCCTGCAGGAGTTGCAGGCGCTGCAGGCGATGCGGCCGGGCCTGCAGTTCATGGTCATCCAGGCGGGGATGGGCGGTTACGTCAGCCATTTCGAGAAGAACGTGTTCCCGTGGCGGCATCTGGTACCGGGCGATACCGGGCAGCGTTGAGCGAGTTGCTTGGCGCTGCGTTGAGTGTGTGCAAGACCCAGTACAGACGTTAAGCCAGCTTTGCAGCACCTGTTTTGCGTGGCTTTCCGCAGTGCAATGAAGGTACGTGCGTCAGCGCATCTGGAGTCGCGTTGCGCTGGATGTCGCTTTTGCCAGCACCGCAGGGAAAACAGGCCAATCGCGATAATTCATTCTTCCTTTCGGGAACGACGAGTTCATCGGAACAATTGATTGGTGCGTCACGGCTTGGCGTGCCCAAGATGAATTGCTGCCTGCATTGGGTAGCCGGGTCTTCCAAACCCGTGTTGTGATGAAGCAAGTTTGCGCTTGCCAACCGACGTCGCCCTTACGTGGGTGGCGTCGGTTGGCAATCCGTCTGCGGCTATATGGCGGGCGGTGCGTGGGGGCCTTGTGCCCGCCGGTTCATCACACCCGGTTTTGGAAGCCACGCATCGCCTGCCACCCTTCCCGGTGGCACCTCCGTTCCTGTCGAGGATGCCCGCATGTCCAAATCCCGCCACCCATACCTGGCCGCCACGCTTGGCGACGCCATCACCCGCCTACCGTCCGAACTGGTCCAACCGCTGGAAGCCGCCTTCGCTGCCGCGAACGAAGCGCCCTCCTCCATCACCCTGCGCAGCTGCCTGCAGCAGATTGCGGCCGGCGATACGGCCGACGGACAGCCATGGCATGGCCCGGTCCGCACACCCGGCGAGGCCGTCGCCAACGCGCGTCGTGATCGCGCCGCCACCGGCCTGGTGTCGCTGCTGGAGCTTTACCACGCCACTGAACGCGTGCGCGTGGATGGCGAGGAGAAAGACGATATCGGCGACGGCTCGCGCGAAGGGCTCATGCTGGCCTGCCGGGGCTTGGCCGAGTACGTGGCGTTGCAGTCGCGGGCGGGGTGAGCCACACGCTCTGCTTTATCCCGATGACGGACTGTGCAGCGCCTACTGACAGGCATCAGGAGCGAACGCTTCGTGCCGCTCATCTGGCTGAGCGCCCGCTTGTTACCCAGGTTGCGCCAACCTAAGATCACGCCAGATCAAGGAAAGAAGGTCATCGATGGATACGCTGTACAGCCGCAGCAAGCGCTCCCGCCAGCAGCTCGCCCAGCGTGCGCGAAGGCCCCTGCTGGCGGCGATGTTCATGAGCGTGGCGTGCTTCCCTGCATACGCCGGCACCTGTCATGTGCAGATTGCGAGCCAGGAAGGACACAGCGCAATTGCGCAGCATGTGATGACAGGCGTTGAACGCACCATCCAGGCCAACCCGCGACTGTCACTTGCGAACAGCGAGGAAGGTCACGATGTTGAGTTCGTCCTTGTCAGCGCGCCCTCGGAGGGGCAGCCTCGCGCCACTGCGGCGGCTTCTTTCCGGTTGTTCTTCGTGTTGACGGACAGGAACGGAAAATTCCTGTCCGCTGACACCTTCAGGTGCCCGGACGGACCAGGTTCGTGTGCTGTCTCGGTCACGCGGCGGGTCGACGACGTGTGCAGCATCCTGCCCCAGCGTTCACTTTCGCCGACGCCGCGACGCCGCGCGACGTGATTCCAGCATCACAACCGCTCCTGAGCTCGTATGAGAGCTCGCATTTCCAGATCCTGAAAGGAAAAGGCCCGCGCTAGGCGGGGCCCTCCGTCAAACACTCAGCAGACACAATCGGCTCAGATTTCATCCTCTGGCAAATCGTCGAAATTGCCCAACTCGATAGCGAGCTGAATCTGCTTCACTAGACCCTCCATGCTCTTTCGAGAGTAGGGACCGTTTGCGATCAAGCGGATCGTGGTCGTCTTTGAGACGCGATAGTTGGCGATCTCCTCCCCAGCATGTGTAGCCGATGTCGCGGGGCGCCCCGCGGTCGTCATCGGCGGCATGAAGGTGCTGACATACGGAGCATCCTGCGGCTGGTCGAAGTTGCCGCTAATACTTGTATCCGACTCGGCATGGCTGTCCGTGCTTTCGTCCGTATCTGCTAACTCCACTACGTCAGAACTGTTCAGCTTTGCGTAGTCGAGATTGGCTAGGTACACCTTGATTACGTCTTTTACCGCACCATCGCTGTATGCCTTATCCACCCGCAGGTAGTGGCGTAGCGTGTCGTGGGACGGTAGGTCGGAGCCGTATTTGTTCCAGAGTTCGGCCATGATCTTCGGCGTCATAGCGGCCTGCTTTATCGCCGAATCACGCTCTGGGGATACGATGCGCTCGTCCATGATGATCTTAAGTCCGAATGGTGTCAGGAACACCTTCCGTTCATCACCGCTTCCCTTATCTCCCATCAAGCCATACGCCTTGAGTGCGGCAACCGTAACTAGCCCACCGCTGCTCTTCGGCGAGTAGCCCCAATGGCTCATCGCCGTCGTCACCAGCGTCTCGTGCTTGCCCTCCTTTTTATAGAAGGCTTTAGCACGCTGGATGGCTTCTTCCAGCGCGAATCCGGGGTATGACGGGCTTCGTTGCTTCTTAGTGGCCATGGGTGGTCCTCCGTGTATGCCACGAACTATATGCCTGTAAGATACGGCCCGCAACTCAAATAAGATAAAATTGGAGACATGGTGAAGATAGGGCTTGACACCAACCCCATCCACCCCCATACTACGCTGGCACTAAGACGGAGGTCCCCGATGAGGAGAGTTGACGTCGGCCGTAGACAGAACCGGGAGGTAGGCACCCGGGCGATCCATGCGGACGATGAAAAAGAAACGGCCCGAAGCTTGTCAAAGGCTTCAGGCCGTCTGGATTGCAAAGTTGTCTTAACCACAGCCCATGTGGCGAAACCGGTATACGCAGCAGCCTGTCAAGCTGCCTCTCTTCTCGGGGATTGCGGGTTCAAGTCCCGCCGTGGGCACCATAGATATTAGCAAATCAACGACATCGGCGCCACCTGACCAGTTCAGGTGGCGCTTTTTTTCGTCTAATCTCCAGCTGCCCAACGATCACGACTCAGGCGGCTTTTCCTAGTACCTCGGAGTGTGCCTCGACTCGACCCAGGGATACTGGGGGGACCTAGAGCACGTTCTTGTGCACACAGGCCGGCCAGTCCGGATCCTAAGCCCACCGATCGCCTGTTAGTAGGTAAGCGCCTCTAAGCGATAAAAAAAGAAGGGGATGCCTTTGAGAGATCCCCTCCGAAGCACTGCCGGGCCACCCGTTGCCCTCTGCGCACCTAACCAACCCGGTCGGGTTTGCTCGCGTCAGTCCGGGAGGAACGCCAGGTGCGCCAGGGCATCCGCCCTGCGCTTGATTTCGCGGTCGACGTACAGGTCCAGCGCGTGGCAGTACGGCTTTCCGGCCAGTGCCGCGGCCTCGCCAAAATCCTCGGAGCCGACGGCAACGCCGTTGCGGGCTGCGGCGGCCTCAAGCTCGGGGAACGGGTTGCACCTGTGGCCTGCGCGCCAATGCGCTGACCGGATGCCTGCAACGTGTCGCGGAATGTTGGGCGCGAACACCATCGTTTCCCGGAAGTGTTTCTCTCGAAGTTGCCGCCGTCACTGCGGCTTGCGAATCATGGACTTGGCATCGCGCCGCCCACCGATGGGATGTCGGGTGGTTGACTTCAGGTTTTTAGTTTAATTACACTAAAACATGCCATCCCGGCAGCATCTCACACAGGACATTAGGGATATGGGAAAGAAGAAGTCCACTGAGAGCCTTATTGCGGAAGCAGTTGCCAAGCTCGCACAGGCTCAAGAGCAGATCCGCTCTGACGTGAATCGTCACGAGAAGATACTTGCAGTTCAGTCACTGCAGATCGATACGCTAGAACGGAATGTGATGGAACTGCGGAATGCGGCCATCGCTGCTGAGTTGCGTCTTGGCACTCCCAACAAGGATGTGGCGGCAAAGTATGGTCTATCTGCTGGGCGAATCTCTCAAATCAAGAGAGACCAGTAGTCGACTGGAGCGGGAACTGGAGGCCGTAGGGCTTTCAGTTCCCGCGGTTGACGCTACCACGCTCGCGCCGTCCCTCGTACTTCTGCGACATGCGCTCGCAAACCTCAACGTCTAGGCGCGGCACTAGGCCGATGCAGGCTACGAAGTATTCTGGGAGAACTGATGGCCCGCCCCGAGTTTGGTGCCGCTTATCCGAATCGAACGGATGACCTACTGTTTACAAGACAGTTGCTCTACCAACTGAGCTAAAGCGGCATGGGTGCTTCACCGGCGGCAGCGCCGCGGTGGGGCGATTCTAGCGCAGTCGCGTGCATTCCAGCGACCGCTGCTGCGCGGCACCGCTGCGCTGCTGCGCCTGCGCCGGTTCGCTGCCGGCGGCCAGCTGCCCTTCCAGCCACCACTGGCCAGCGTCACCACTGGCCACCAGGCGCGGCTGGAAACCGGCCGCCTGCACGGCGGCGATGCGGCGCTCGGCGCCTTCGCGGTTGCGGTACTGGCCCAGGGCGATGGCGTTGCTCTCTTCACCCTGGCTGATGATGTAGTAGTCGCTGAGGCCGGCAGCGACGATGCGCTTGACCATGGCCTGGGCGTCTTCGCGGCTGGCAGCGGCCGGCAGCAGCACGCGGTAGCGGGTGCTGCCGCTGGCGGCGGGCTGTTCGCGCAGGCGCGCCGGGGCCAGCAGCTTGCCGGCACGACCCTGTGCGGCGACGGCCGCGGCACGGTCGGCAAACGGCCCGAGGGCGACGCAGCGCGGCGGCGCGGCAGGCCTCTCCACGGCGGGCTTCTCGACCACGGGCTCGGCCGGTTTTGCGGCCGCGGCCACGGCAGGCGCGGCCTCCGCAGACGGGGCGGCATCGGCAGGCGTTGCGGTTGCCGGTGCCTCGGTGGCGGCCACGGCAGCGCTGGGGGCGGCCTCGCGCTCCTGCAGTGCCTCGGTCGGCGCGGCGGTGGCGGCGGTCTGCGCCACGGCAGCGGCATCGGTGCCGCCCGGCAGCCAGCGCAGCTCGGCCACGCCGGTGGCGGGCTGGGGCGGCGTGGCCGGCGCGGGTTCACTGCGCAGCAGCCACCAGCTGGCGACGCCTACGTTGAGGATGGCCAGGACGACGATCAGGGCACGGGTCAGCATGCTGCCGATACTACCCTGCGGGCTGGTGCACCGCCCAGCGGGCGAGGCCGTCCAGCACCAGCGACGGGTGGTAATCGGCGCCGTCCAGCAACGGCATCAACGCCGGTGCGCCGCCGCCGTGCACCAGCAGCGCGGGGGCCACGCCCAGCAGCGCCTGCGCCTGGCGCGCACTGCGTTCGACCAGAGCCACGGCGGCACCGTCGCAGCCGGAGGCCAGCGCGTCGGCGGTGTCGTTGGCGAATTCGCTGTAGTCGCCGCCACTGGCCGGCAGCTGCACCGCACGCGCATGCAGCGCTTCGCGCATGGTGGTGGGCGAGGCGGAAATACGGCCACCGTGGTGCTGGCCGTCAGCGTCGAGCAGATCGATGGTCAGCGCGGTACCCACGCCTACCACCAGCACCGGGCGCCGCGCGGTTGCGGCGGCCAGCAGTGCGAGGAAACGATCGACGCCGAATTTCTCCGGCTTGGCATAGGCAATGCGCACGCCCGCGCATTCGGCACTGGTGCGCACCACGCGCACATCGCCGAAGCGGGCCTGCAGCTGCTGCAGCATGGCGGTGGTCAGCGACGGCGCGGCCACGCTGGCCACGAAGGCAGTGCCGCCCGTGGGCAGGCTGTGCGGCGGCTGCGCGGCCATGCCTTCGGCGCCATGCGCCCAGGCCTGCACATCACCGGCACGGTCACCCTGCAACGGCGCGAACTTGAAGCGCGAATTGCCGAGGTCGAACAACCAATCGCTCATGCCTTCCTCACGCTCACTTCGCCGGCATGCAGCAGGCGCTCGCGGCCATCGATGCGTACGCGCAGGGCGCCGTCATCGGCCAGGCCCAGCGCGGTGCCGTGCTGCCATTGGCCTTCCAGTTCCACGCGCACCTCGCGGCCGGCCAGCATGTCGAAGGCGGCATAGCGCGGCAGGAACGGGGCCAGGCCCTCGCGGTCGAACACGTCCAGCGCCGGCAGCAGGCGCGCCAGCACGGCGGCCACCACCACGTTGCGGTCGACATGGCTGCCGGCCAGGGTGTCCAGGTCCACCCAGGGCTGGGTGATCTGCTCGGCGAAGGCCGGCGGCATGTGCACGTTGATGCCGATGCCGATGACCGCGCGCGCCGGGCCGGCGTACTCGCCGCCGCCCTCGGCCAGCAGGCCGACCAGCTTGCGGCCGTCCACCAGCACGTCGTTGGGCCACTTCAGCTGCGCCTGGGTGTAGCCGAGGTCGTGCAGCGCCTCGGCCACGGCGACGCCGGCCACCAGGCTGAGGCCGGCCAGGCGGCCCAGGCCACCGGAGAACAGGCGCAGTACCGACAGGTAGACGTGGGCGGCCAGCGGCGAGGCCCAGCTGCGGCCACGACGGCCACGGCCGCCGGTCTGGCGCTCGGCCAGCAGGACGCAAACGCCGCGCTGCGGCGCGCTGCACCGCAACAATTCGGCATTGGTGGAATCCACCGTCCAGGCCACCTGCAGGTCATGCAGCAGGGCCACGGCGTCGTCGGGCAGGTGCGCGCGGATGGCCGCCGGGTCCAGCAGCTCCAGCGGCCGGCTCAGGCCGTAGCCCTCGCCTGCACGGCCTTCGATGTCCACACCGGCAGCTCTAAGTCCTTGAATACGCTTCCAAATGGCCGCCCGGGTCTGGCCCAGCTCACGGGCCAGGGCGTCGCCGGACAGGCGACCGGCAGCGAGTTTGGCCAGCAATTGGCGATCGTCCACGGCAGCTTCCACAAGGTCAGAACGGAATTATGCGGGAAAGCCGCCAGCGGCGCCCGCGGGGTGCCGGGGGCGGGGCTTCCAATCCAGGGCCGGGTTCGGGCTAGAATCGGGAACTCACCCTCCCTTAACCTGGATGTCGTCAATGCGCCACTATGCCCATTGCCTGATCCTGCTGGCGATGCCCTTCGCGGCCTCGGCAACAGCATCGCTGGACGACAGCCGTGGGGCCTGTGTGTACTCCACCCCGGATGCCGCTTCGCAGCGTGCTTCGACCGCCACCGCTTCGGCCACCGTGGCCAAGCCGGCGCCGGTGCGCCCAGCGGCGAGCAGCGCGACCAGTAGCGGTGGCGGCGGCAGCGATGACGATGTGCTGCAGCGCATCCGCGCGCCGAAGTGGCACAGCTACCTGCCGGGTATGTTCCGCTGATCAAGTCGTTGCTGCAGTGGCTGCGGCCTGCGCCGCGGCCGATCGAAGATGCCGTGTGGAATGAAGCCTGCGGCCGCGCCGCCTGGCTGCGGGGCCTGGACGATGCGCGCCGCGCGCGCCTGCGCGTGCTGGCCACCCGCTTCCTGCATGAGAAGACCATCACCCCGATTGGCGACCTGCAGCTGCAGGTGGCCGACGGCGTGCTGCTGGCCGCGCTGTGCTGCCTGCCGCTGCTGGAATTCGGCGAGGTCGGGCTGGAAGGCTGGTCGCAGCTGATCGTCTACCCCGATGCCTTCCGCGTGCATCGCAGCCACATGGATGCGGCCGGCGTGCTGCACGAGTGGGATGACGAACTGATCGGCGAGTCGTGGGACAGTGGGCCGTTGATCCTGTCCTGGGCCGACGTGCAGGCCGACCTGGCCGAACCGCACGAGGGCTACTGCGTGGCCGTGCACGAGATGGTGCACAAGCTGGATGCATTGGATGGCGCGATGGATGGCACGCCGCCGTTGCCGCGTGCGTGGCAGCGAGAATGGGCGGCCGCCTTCCAGCAGTCCTACGATGCGTTCTGCGCGCAGGTGGATGCTGGCGTTGAAACGCTGATCGACCCGTATGCGGCCGAGGCACCGGAAGAGTTCTTCGCGGTGGCCAGCGAGTACCACTTCTCCGCGCCGGATGTGCTGGCGCAGGCGCTGCCGGAGGTGGCCGCGCACCTGCGGCGGTTCTATGGTGAGCCGCCGGCGTTCGACGCACGGTAGTGCCGGCCCCGGGCCGGGCCGCCGGCCACACCCCCCGGGAGAAAGGATCGGCGCCCCCGCCGCCGCCCCCCCAGC